>NZ_JCBCUW010000004.1:0-186061 GCF_059862525.1 Pseudomonas sp. MF08875 | reverse complement strand
CTGACCGTCGAAGCCGTCAATCGGACAGTAGCGAGGATCAATCTACGCCCGCGCAAGCGCTTGGGCTGGAAGACGCCGTACGAAGTGCATACAGGGGTGAGCGTTGCACTTATGTGTTGAATTCAGGGGGCTTTAAGAACTCAAAGTACTCCATTGAAAGCTCGCCCACATCGTCTAAGTCAATACTTTGATCCACAAAACTACTACCAACAGCGAACACTAGTTCACGGCACTTTGAGCACTGTAGGGTCAGACTGAATAGCCCTTCGATCATTTCGGGATCCCACCAGTCTTCCTTGTGTCTGGCTTTGGACGCTTCAGTCTCAACAGCCGTGAGTTTACCTTCCTCTCGTAGCACGCCTTTATGGCAGTGCGGGCACTTATATTCGGGAGTCTCACCGCGTTTGAAGGCGCCTTGAAGTAATTCCTTATCCATCTCTACCCCCAGCGAAAGCACCGAAAAACCTGATGATAAACGCGAGGTATCCCAATTCCCACAGAAAACCTATAGGTCTGTCCCAGCAATCAGCCTAGTCCCCGTCTCACGCCCAGCCACCTGCGCCAGGCCACGGTCAACATAGGTTCGGTCACCCGCAACAACCGGCACTACCACTTCACCACCACGCTTGATCGCGACGTTGATACGCCAGTTCTCCCGGCCTTCCTCGTCCTTGTCGCACTCCATGTAGTTCCAAACCTGAAAGCCTTCGATGTCATCGTAAATATCGTGCTTTGTCATGGCCCAGCCCATTTAGAGGAAGGGGCCATCGTAGCACCACAGCCCGGGCATGGCCCGGCAAGGACTCCCCATGCCTACAGAAACCCAAATCGCTGAGCCCGCGCCGAGCCTGGCAACCGGCCACGGCCTTGACGCTGCTACCTGGGCCGACTTCGTGAACCGTCTTCGCCATGACTGCAACGGCGCCGGCGTTAAATGGCACCACACAGCGGCAGCGCTGTTTACCGTGCAGACCAAGCGCATTGATTACGGATATGAGCCGGACTACGCGGAAGGTCTGGTGGTTTGCCGCGAGGACTGCTCGTGGTTCAGCCCTGAAGAATACTGGGAGGACTGCGACGAGGAAGACCAGGCCGAACTGAACGCCAGGGTGCAACAAGACTTCGAGTGCGACTTCCTGGGGCTCAGCGTCGACGATCAGTGGGAGTTGCTCGGAGAGCTTGACGATCACACCGTCACTGGCTGGAACAAGCGCTGGGAGATTGTGAACAGCCACTTCACGAAAGACGCGGCCGAGGCATTCATCCGCCGCAAGCAGCACGACTACGGCGAGATGCGCGTCTACGTGGAATCGCAGTATTACGCCTGGGAATTCGAGGCCATCAAGGAAGCGATCATTGCCGGCGCGCTGACCTACACGCCGAAGGTGCCCGCATGAAGCGCATCTACCTCAGCGGCCCCATGACCGGCCTGCCCGGCCTCAACTTCCCGGCCTTCGCCGCAATGACCGATAACCTGCGCGCCGGCGGCCACACCGTCACCAACCCCGCCGAACTCAACCCAGACGGCGGCACCTGGAACGACTGCATGCGCCGCGACATTGCCGCCCTGATGGACTGCGACACCGTGGCCACCCTGCCCGGCTGGGAGCATTCAAAGGGTGCCCGCCTGGAAGTCCTGATCGCCGAACGCCTCGGCATGACGGTTGTGAATGCCCATGATCTGGTAACGAGGGAGGCTGTATGACCACCAACCAAACGATTGACGGCGTGCAGGCTGAGCAAATGGCATGCATGCCGGTGGAGCGCTGCTACGACGCCCGGGCGAAGATGATCATCGCCTTCAACGAAGCCAAAAAGGCCGGCGGTGATTTGGATGACGCCCTGGATGCAGCCTACAAAGCAGCGCTTCGCTTTACCCCGCATCCTGGTGCACCAGCGTTCGCATCTCGCGATGAATCGATAGGCTGGCTCAAGCGCATTGACGGCATCGGCCAGGCCCGTGCGGAGTTGATCTACTCGATGGGCTTCCGGCGTCTGGCCGATTAGCCAAAACCCGATAGGAGTACATCCGTACTCCACCCGCAAAACCTGTAACCCCTCCCCCTTCAAAGTCAGCCGCTATAGCGGCAAGGACAGGTATCGTCATGCCTAGACATCAGCCAGAACTGGCCCGCATCTACAACGTGTTCGGGCTCAGCTCCAATCATGAACTGTCGACACTTCTAGCTAACGTCGAAAACACCAAGCGCTTTTCCGATCTGCTACACGCCGTGGAGCGTGATTTCTTCATGATGCCCGGAGAGCCGTCCGGCGACCTCGAGGACGAAGGCGCGCTGATTGACGCTGAGTGCTTGGTCAACCGATGGGGTTCAACTCCAGCTGAGTACCTAAAACAGTTCAGAGCGGCACTGCCCATCGCCGCGGCCAATTCGATACCGGACCACGAAGTTCTGGTATCTGGCGAAAGGTGGTCGCTGGACGGTGAAAACGGTTCCTGGGATTACGACAGCCTCGACGAGCTGCTCAAGGATAACTACGGCCACGACAGCGATGGCGACGGGCATCCGGCCAGCTACAGGCCAGGCCTCTACGAAGGCGGCACGGTCTATCGCGGGACAGTGTGCAAGGACGACCCCGCCCGCTTCATACCAGACGCCAACGATGTGACAGAGCGAATGTATGAAAACGCCTGCGATAGCGACGCTGGAGAATGGGTTGATGCCTATCCAGACCTAAGCAAGGCGGCCGAGGCAGAACTGCAGATCGCCCTCGCGCCGCTAAAGGCCTGGGCGCGAAAGCATTGCCAACCTGAGTTCTTTACGATCAAGGACGTTACGCCGCACATCGTCACCGAAGAGGACGTCACCCGGAGCAGGAAGTCGTGATCGCCACCCTCTGGTTCGCCTACGTCTTCATCTACAAGGGGCCCAGGCCATGACGCAGACAATGCAGGAACAGTTCGAGCAGGCGTTCAGCGATGACAACGGCAAGCTGCCGGTATCGTTCATCAAGCTGCAGCGCCTTGGCGATAGCTACAGCGTGCCGCGTGTTGCCCGGGCCTGGTACTGGTTCAAGCGCTCCCGCGAAACCCTGGTGGTGGTCCTGCCAACGGTTGGCCCCTCGCCGGTACCGCCGGAAGACGCCATCGACGACAGCTTCTTTGACGCCCATCACGCCAAGATACGCATGCGCAATGGCTGCTTCATGGCCATTAAAGCTGCTGGCATCACAATCGCGGGGGAGTCGAATTAATGAGCGACGAACTGAAACCATGTCCTGAGTGCGCGAGCGACAACCTGGAGCTGGATAGCAGCTGCAGCGCCGGGCTCAGCTGGGTCATCTGCCGCGACTGCGACTTCACGCTGCAAAAGAAGGTGCCCGAGGAAAACATCTGGCGGCACTGGAACAAGCTGAAGAAAACGCAGAAGCCCTAACCCCAATCCCCCTACATGCCTGCCGGTGAGCGGCCTCAAGGCAATTGGCTGTCGATCCAACGCTCAGCAGCAGCCGTTGCCTCATCAATTGCTGCTGGGTAGTCGGGCCAAGGCCCGGTCAGCTCAGCCGCGACCTCGCCCAGCCCGTCAATTTGCGCGGGCTCGATGATCTTCGCGGCAATCGGTGCGTCGTCGTTCGGGCGCCGCCAGACGAACTTGAGAAACATTGTGTGGCCCCGGTAGGCGTGCGCAATCGGGATATCTAGTTGGTGTGGCATGCGCCCTCCTGGCGACCGGGTGGATTGAATACCCGTTTTACACCCATCCAAGCGACACGGATATCTAGGCAAAACGCCATTACTCCATTCCCCTACATACCTGCCGGTGAGCGGCGGGCGAGGTATTCCTATGTCAGCAGTTCAGCGATTCCACGAAGCAGCCAACGATGCCCTGGTCAAGCTCAGCGGGTACTGCACGCCGGGCGCCAAGCTTGCCCTGGTCATTGTTACCCCGGGCGAGCCGGAGCGAGACATCATTCTTGAAGATCAGGGCCTGGATAGAAACGAGGTGGTCAGCGCGCTGCGCCGGCGCGGCCTGAGCATCGACGGCGACAACACCTACAAGCGCGATTTGTGCGACGCGATTGTCGGCGCCCTGGCCATGGGCGCCCAGAACATCAACCCGCCGCCGGCGGATCACTGGGGGCAGCGCTTCTGGGATATCGGCCGGGAGGAGCGTGCGCTGGGCGAAGAGTTGGTCGCGGCGCTGAAACTCACCCGAGAGAACCTGCAGGCCTGCCAGGCAACTATCCATCTGTGCGGTGGTTTCGATCCTGCCTATGTGAATGACGCCCAGGCAGCAATGAAGGTTGCAGACGCCGCAATCGCCAAAGCCACCCGCTAACCCACCTTCTGCCGCCACGCGCGGCATGGAGCATCAAATGAATACCGCACATACCGATCAATTTATCGAATACATCCGCTTGCCGGAAGTCCGCCGCATCTCGGGTCTCAGCACGGCGACCATTTACCGGATGGCCGTTGGGGGAAAGTTTCCACGCCAGGCCAAGGTGGGAGAGCAAGCCGTGGCCTGGATTCGCTCGGAAGTCGAAGCGTGGGCAGCAAGCCGGGCTGCTACCCGTCATAGGGCGCGCTAGGCCTAGGTCGTCATCAGCCCGTCCAGATAGTCGGCCCAATCCTGCATCATCCCCCGGCGCTGCTCCACGTACTCTGCGTGGTTGTATGTCTTTCTGATCTTGCTTGAACCCGCATGCGAAAGCTGCGCCTCGATCCAGTCCTCGTTGTAACCCATCTCGTTCAAGGCCGTTGAAATCGTGGCACGGATACCGTGCCCGGTCAGTCTGCCTTCATATCCCATTCGTCGTAATGCAACGTTGACCGTGCCGTCACTGATTGGCTTGCTCGGGTCACTCCGGCCTGCGATCAGCAATTTATAGCGGCCGGTCAACTCATGCACCTTGCGCACCTCAGCAACCGCCTGTCGCGATAGCGGCACCAAATAAGGCGGTACGTTATCCCCTCCTTTCGCCCTGATTACCTTTTGCAATTGCTTCACGCTTGATGCTGGAATGGTCCAAAGCGCTCCATCAAGGTCGAACTGTGACCACATTGCGTTGCGCAGCTCGCCTGTGCGCACTGCTGTTAGCAGCAATATCCGGATGGCGCTCTTTGTGTATTCCGTGACGTCAGCACCATTCAACGCCTCTAAAAACTCTTTCAGCTCCTTCTGCCTAAGCATGGGGTTATGCTTTTCTGGTGGCTCTTTAGCAGCCACGATATCCAGATCCGCCGCAGGATTGATCTCCAAATAATCAGAAGCGATGCCAAAGCGGAATATTTCGTTGAGCCAGGTCCTGCATTTTCGAGCTACGTTGAGCGCTCCCCGCTTCTCGATAACCCTCAGGGCCGCAAGTACGTCGGCGCGCCTCACGTCTGCAATGGGGATTTTGCCTAGTGCTGGAACTAGGTCTTTGTCCAAATAGAGCTGAGCCTGCACGGCAGCGCCCTTCTTGGCCTTGGCCCATCGAGGCAGCTTGAAGTCGTACCACTCTTTGGCCACTACCTCGAATGTTTTGACGGCACCGGTACTGGCGGCACGTTTTTCTTCGCGGCGCTGAGATCGAGGGTCGACACCCTTGGCAATAAGGGATCTGGCCTCGTCTCGGCGCTCGCGAGCTTCTTTCAGGGAGATTTCTGGATAGGTGCCCAGGGATATTCGTGGCTGCTGTCCGTGCCATGAGAAACGGAAGTGCCACGCTTTCGTGCCTTTGGCGGCGACGAACAAAGACAGACCCGCGGTATCGCTGAGGCTGTAGTCTTTGTCTTTGGGCTTTGCTTGCCTGACGGCTGTGTCAGTAAGGGGCATTAGTACATCACCATGAGCAGTCGAATTCAGATGTGCTGATGAATGTACTAAAAATTATGAGAAGGGGTGAGATTAGCTGAGAAGAGCTGAGAACAAAAAAACCCGAAGGACAATGCCAGCCGGGCTTTTTGAGAAGGCTTGGTAATGCCTGAGAAGCGAAAATGGTGCCCGAAGCCGGAATCGAACCGGCACGCCCTTACGAGCGGGGGATTTTAAGTCCCATGCGTCTACCAATTTCGCCATTCGGGCGGTAGCGCGAGTTGAGTAAAAAGCCCACTGTATATAACCACCAGCTCGCTCGTTTACCCATGCAGCAGGGGGAGAAATATATACATCCAGCCCCGACGAAGCAAGCTGGGCGACAGCGTTTTCAAAACAAAATCCCACTTGCCGAAGCAAATAAAAAAGCTCCGTAAATCATAGATCTACGGAGCTTATTTAGAGTGGAGGCCGAGGTCGGAATCGAACCGGCGTAGGCGGATTTGCAATCCGCTGCATAACCATTTTGCTACTCGGCCTCAAACGTTCGGTGCTCAAAAACCACACCAACCGTATACAAACTGGAGCGGGATACAGAAGCCAAGCTAAGGATCCGAACTCTTATCCTGTGGCCGCCTAGAATCAAGCGCCGCAGCGATGGGCGGCATTATGGAGAAGAACATATGACTTGGCAACCCCCTGAATTCTAAAAGATTTAACTCCTTGCCCAAGGCGCTGTCATGGCTATTGCATCAGGATCTGCCGCGAGCGCGCGTGCTAACGCCTTGACCTTGCACAGGAAGCTCACGCGGCGTTAGCCGTGGCCACCCAATGCCGGGCGTGTAAGTTCGCCGATTTTTTCCAGCCGCGCCCGCACGATATTTCGGCTGATGTTGAGCAAGCGCCCGGTCTGCAACTGGTTGCCGTGGCAATAGCGGTAGGCCGTGCGAAAAATGGTTTCTTCGATGCGCTCGTACAAATCCGGGATGTTTTGCTCGAAGAGTGCATTGAGCGCCGCCTCCAGGTCTGCTGGTGCGGTACTGGTGGTGTGCAGCGCAGTAGATTGTTCCTGGCGAATGCCCGAGGAGCGCATGTCCACCAGATGCAGGTCCGCCGGTTGCACCACTTGGTGGCGGCACACCAACAAGGCATGGTGAATGGCGTTTTCCAGCTCGCGGATGTTGCCGGGCCAACTGTGGGCCAGCAGTTTGCGCTCGCTTTCGGGGCTCATGGTGGCGCGGTTGTAGCCCAGGCGCTGGCAGTGTTCCTCAAGGAAAAATTCGGCCAGGGGCAGGATATCGCCGGGGCGTTCGCGCAGCGGTGGCAGGCGAATGGTAGCGACGTGCAAACGGTAGAACAGGTCTTCGCGAAAGTGCCCCGCCACCACCGCGTCCGCCAGGTTGACGTTGGTGGCCGCCACCAGGCGCACGTTGATGGGGATTGGCGTGCGCGAGCCCAGGCGCACCACTTCGCGCTCTTGCAGCACCCGTAGCAGCTTGACCTGCATGTTCAGCGGCAGGTCGCCGATTTCATCGAGGAACAGCGTGCCGCCATTGGCCGCCTCGAACCACCCGGCCTTGTTGCTTGTCGCGCCGGTGAACGCACCTTTTTCGTGGCCGAACAGTTCGCTTTCCACCAGGGTTTCGGCGAACGCGCCACAGTTCACCGCCACAAAGGGCTCGCTGCCACGGCGGCTGAGCTTATGAATGTGCCGCGCCACCAACTCCTTGCCCGTACCGGTCTCGCCAATAATCAATGTATTGGCTTCGCTGGGCGCCAGGCGCTCGATGCGGCTCAGCAACTCCTGGGACCGCGGGTCTTTGAACACCAGCACGGTGGCCCGTACCGACTTGGTCAGTTCGCGGGCATGGGGATGGGTGATGAGGGACATGGTGCATTCCTGGCAGTAAAAGCGCGGAATCCATAGTGCATGAAGATCATTAGACTAAATAATTATTAATTAGTATTTACATATTCCATTTAGAGATATGCGGATTTCAAGCATCCACGGTGTTGCTAGAGCAACACGTCGCCAGCACCCACCTGCCTACTGAGCAACATTCAGGGCTGGAGCGACCGCCCCGAAAAAACCATAAAAACCGATTAAAAACAGCCACTTAATCGCATAAAAAAGACGCTGGCATGCAATCTGCTCTGCCTCCTTCAAACGCCGGATCACCCGGCCCGTTATTGAAGGGGATGTCCCATGAAGAATATTTGGCGCAATAGCCTGGCCGCTCTTGCCGCCCTCTGGCTGGGCCAGGGAGTCGCTGCCCCGGCGCCCGAGTCGGTAAAGATCGCCATCGTCGCCTTCACCCAGGGCGGCAAACCGGTGTTCGGCGGGATCGCTGGGCGGGTCATTGAGGAAGGTTGGCTGCAACAGCAGCTCGACGAGCGCGGCATCCAGCTGGACTGGATCGCCCTGCCCCATGCCGGCGCCGGGCCGCAGATCAACGAAGGCTTCAGCAACAACAGCATCGACTTCGCCGTACGCGGCGACCTGCCGTCGGTAATCGCCGGCGCGGGTGGCGTGCCGGGCAAGCTGATCGTGCCCGGCGGCAATGGCAACAACATCTACCTGGTGGTACCCGCCCACTCCACGGCCAAGAACATCGCCGACCTCAAGGGCAAACGCCTGGCCCTGCACCGTGGCCGCCCGTGGGAGTTCGCCTTCAGCAACTTCTTGGGTAGCCAGGGCTTGAGGCTCGATGACTTCAAGATCGCCAACCTTAACCCCCAGGTCGGCGCCGCAGCGGTGGCCGCTGGCAAGGTCGATGCCGCCGTGCTGCTCAATGAGGCCTACGCCCTGGAAGACAAAGGCGTGGGCCGCATCCTCTGGTCAAGCAAACAGGGGGCCAACGATTGGCGGCTGATCTCCGACCTATGGGGCACCGACCGCTTCATCGCACAGCACCCGGACATCACTCAGTTGCTGGCCACCGCGTGGGTGAAGGCCGCGTGGTGGATCTCCCAGGAGCAGAACCAGGACGCCTACTACCAGCTCTCCTCCCGCGCCGGCACTGCCGAAAGTGTGCTGCGCCGCGACGACCAGGACGACCCGGTGGCCTGGAAGGAACGCTGGGCACCCAAGAACGACCAGCAACTCAAGACCCACTACCAGGCCCTCAGCGCCTACGCCCTGGCCAATCGCCTGATCCGAGCGCCCTACGACATCAGCCAGGCCCTGGCCACCGGCTACACCCATCAGGCGCTGATCGACCTCGCACTCACCGACTACTGGCCCGCCCTACGCGGCCAACTCACTACCACACCTTGATAGGGCCATCCCGATGAAACGCCCCCACTTCCTGGCCTCTGGCCTCAGCGCCTTGACGCTGTCCATGGCCGCCCAGGCGGCCGGCCGTCCCCGGCAAACTGACGCCTGCAAGACCGGTTCGGTGGTCGAAGGCCACTTGCACAAAGGCCTGGGCCATAGCGAAACGGTCAACGCGTCCCTCAAGGATTCCGTGCCCTTCGCCCGCAAAGTCATCAGCGACCACCCCATCACCCCACTCTGCAACCCCAGCGTGCAGTAAGCCGGAGACCCAACCATGAGCATCGAATTCTTCACCCGCCTGCCCCTGCACGGCGAAACCCAATTCCTCCCCGGCGACCCGCGCAACCGGGGCGACTGGCACCGTGGCGGGCCGAGCACCGGCGCCGTCTCGGGGTTCAGCGTGGGCGATCACTTCACCTACATCGACTACCTGGGGCAAATCGCCCGCGCCGCCGAGATCAACGGCTTCGGCGGCGCCCTGATGGTCAACGCGCCCACCGGCGAAGAGCCCTGGACCGTGTGCTCGTTGCTGGCCCGGGAAACCCGCACCCTCAAGTTCGTCACCGCATTCCAGCCCTACCACTACACCCCGTGGGTAGCGGTGCAGCAGGCCGCCACCTACCAGCGCGCCACCGGCAATCGCCTGGTGTGGAACATCATCAACGGCGGCTCCGACGCGCTCCAGCGCCAGGTCGGCGACTTCAGCGACCACGATGAACGCTACGCCCGCGCCACCGAATTTATGGACGTAGTGCGCGGCTATTGGCACAACGAGAACTTCCACTACGAGGGCCGTTTCTACCGCGCCGAAGGCGGCGGCCTGCGCGGCCCGCTGAAAAAGGCTGAGTTGCCGCTGATCTGCACTGCGGGCTCGTCCAACGCCGCGCGGGAATTTGCCGCCAAGCACGCCGACTTCTACCTGATGCGCGCCGAGCACCCGGATGAAGTACGCGGGTTGATCGCCGACGTGCGCGAGCGTGCGCTGAAGTTCGGCCGCACGCATATCCGCTTCGGCCTGTCCATCGACGTCATCACCCGCGAGACTGAAGAGCTGGCCCGCACCGAAGCCAAGCGCTTCTTCGACGAAGGCATCGCCAAAGGCGCGGTCAAGGCCGTGGCCGCCCACGCCGGGCTGCGCACCGCGCGCAAGCTCAGCTACGAAGAAGAATTCGCCAGCAAAAGCGAAACCCAGGGCTTCGACGACTTCTTCATCCACCCCAACGTCTGGACCGGCTTGGGCTACATCGGCATTCCGCCGGGCTGCGCATTGGTGGGCAGCTACGAAAACGTGGTGGCGCGCATCCGCGAGTACAACGAACTGGGCATCGACCTGTTCTTCCTCGCTGGCTACCCGCACCTGGAAGAGGCCTATCGCCTGGGCGAGCACATCCTGCCGCACTTTCGCGGCGAACGCAGCGCCCTGAGCCGCCCCGCCACTGCACCACTGGCCCTGCATTCGGCCAACGGCCCGGCCGGCGCCTGAAGCCATGCCCCCAATGCAAGCCTATTTGCTCAGCCGGCGGCGGCTCCTCGGCCACAGCGCCGAGGCGCCCGTCGCAAACGTAGCCGACAACCAGCCGCGCTACGGCGGGCGCCTACGCCTGGGCATCCTCGACGGCAACTGGCTGTCGTTCGACATGAACCTGGAAAAACCGCCGTTCAACGACCCCAGGGTGCGCGAGGCCTTGCGCCTCTTAGCCGCTTCGAACGGCTGTGGCTCAAGAACACGGCCTGAGCCCTGAAACCCATTGCGGGCGCGAGCCACTCACCTCACTGGCGGATCAGCACCGGCAAAAACGGCGCGTCCGGCAGTTTGGCCACGTTCAGGTGCAGGTTGCCCTTGCCCTGTTCGATCACCACCGCCTCGGCCTCGATCGCCACTAGCCGCACACCCTGGGCCAGGCGTTCGCCGGCGAGGTAGCTGCGCGGTGGGCCGCCGTTGAGGCTGAGGATCGCCACCGCTCCGCGCGTGCCGGCCATCACCCCGCTGACTTTGATGTCCACCTGCGCGGCCTGCTGGGAGAACCACTGCACGGCCGGGCTCTCGACCTGCGCCACCGGTGCTGCGGCGGGCACCGGGCTGTGGGATTGGGCCGGAGTGAGCAGCAGCGTCGACCACAGGGCCACCCCTGCCACAGCCGCGAGCAGCGCCGCCACCTGTACCCCTTGGGGGGCATGAAACCGCTTGATCCATGACATGGGCGCAACCTCGTGCTTGTCCAGCCACCGAGCCTACAGGGCAATTCTCACGTTTTTATTTCACACGCCCATCATGTTCGCCGTGCAGGATAAAAACCGACGTCAAGGAGCGCGCGATGAAAGTCTGCAAGCAGCACGGCTTTACCCTGATCGAACTGATGGTGGTGCTGGTGATCGTCGGCATCGCCAGCGCCGCTATCAGCCTGAGCATCAAGCCCGACCCGCTGCACCTGCTGCGCAAGGATGCCGAGCAACTGGCGCAATTGCTGCAAGTGGCCCAGGCCGAAGCCCGCGCCGATGGCCGGGCGATTACCTGGCAGGCCGACGCCAAGGGCTTTCGCTTCAGCCGCCAGAACGACAACGGCAAGGGCACGGAATATTTCGACCACGACCCGCAACTGCGTCCCCGCGCCTGGCACAGCCTGCCCATGAACATCGAGGTGCAGCCGCGCCGCGCCGTGGTGCTGAACAGCGAATGGGTCACCCCGCCGCTGTCGGTGCAGCTATCGGACGGTGAGCAGCGCATCCGTGTGGAACGCAATGGCGCCGGGCGGGTGGCGGTGCAATGAAGGCCCGCCAGCGCGGCTTTACCCTGATCGAGGTGATGGTGGCGATCATGCTGATGGCGGTGGTCAGCCTGATCGCCTGGCGTGGCCTGGACAGCGTGACCCGCGCCGACAGCCATTTGCAGGCCAGCGCCGGGCAGACCGAAACCCTGCTGCGCGCACTGAACCAATTGCGCCTGGACCTGGACCTGCGCGCCACCACCGAACTGATCGAGCCGCTGCTGCAAGACGAAACGGTCAAACCCTCTGACTCCCCGCCCGCCCTGACCTTGCGCGGCGCCGACGGCAAGGGCTTTACCCTGGATATCATCCGCGCCGACCCGCAACGCAACGGTGACCTGCAACGGGTGCGCTGGTGGCTCAAGGGCAACACCCTGTACCGCGCCGCCGCCCCAGGGCGCAGCCGCTTCCCGCTGCCGGCGCCCCAAGACGGCGTAGCCCTGCTGGAGCAAGTCAGCGAGTTGAGCGTGCGCACCTGGGAGCCTGGCAAAGGCTGGAAACGCCCAGCCGGCAAACGCCTGGAAAACCCCCTGGGCCTGGAGATCAGCCTGGCCCGCCAGACACCCCAAGGGGTGGAGCGCTATCGGCAAGTGGTGGGGCCGTTGGAGTGAGGTTTTTGGGGTGGTTTTTCTGTGGGAGTGGGCTTGCCCGCTCCCCCAGAAAGTACAAGCCCACAGAAGAAGCTGATGAACCAGCGCCGGGTCACCCCAACAACACCACCCCACCCGGCAACTGGGTGATTTTCACGCCGTAGGCGTCGCGGATCAGCAGGGCTACGCCGGCGAGTTGGTCGAGGCTGAAGCGGGCCTGGACTTTACGCTGGCCGACCTGGGCGTTGAGCAGCAGCAACATGCCGGGGCGGTAGCGGTTGATTTCGTCGATGACGGTGGCCAGGGCCGCATCTTCAAACACCAGCACACGCTGGCGCCAGGCGCTGATGGCGCCGGGGTCCACGGATTGGGGCAGGCCTATTTCCTGGCTGCTGTAGGTCAGTTGCCGCCCTGCGTGCAAGCGCAGGCTGCGGCCCTGCACGTCAAGCAGCACCGTGCCTTCGATGCAGGTCACACACACGCTCTGCTCGGTGTGGCGCACGTTGACGCGAGCCTGGGCGGCGCTGACCCAGCCAGCCCCGGCTCGCACCTTGAGGGGTGCCGTGTTACACGCCAGCACTTCGACTTCGCCGCTGAGCAGTTCCAGGCCCTGGCCGCCGTCCGGCGCGGTGCGGTGGTTGAGGCGAGTCTGGGTGTTGAGCTCGATGCGATCCCCGCCCGCCAGATCGATGCCGCGCTGTTCCCCGACCTGGGTGCTGTAATCGGCGCCCAGCCCAGCAACGCCGCCGGGCAGGCTGGTTTGCAGCAACAGGGCACCGAGCGAGGCAGCAATCGCCCCACCCAGAAAGGCGCGCCGGCCAAAGCGCCGCGGCTGCGCTTGCTGTTGCAGGCGTTCAGCGGCCGGTTTCAGGCTTTGCCACAGGGCTTTGCTCTGCTCGAACGCCAAGGCGTGCTCGGGGCTTTGCGCGCACCATTGGCGCAGCGCCCGGGCATCGGCCGCGTTGGCGGTGCCGGAGGTCAGCAAAACCAGCCAATCCCGGGCTTCGCTCTGCAAGCGGGCGTCCGGTGGCGCCGGGGGTTTGGGGAAGGGAAGGATGTTCAAACGCTTACATACTCGAAAAATGTGCGGGGCTCTTCTTTCATGACGGTTTTCCCGCACCGGGACCGAACCGCTGAATGACTTTTCTTTCCAGGCGCGCGGCGCAATGGCCCAGGGCGGCCTTGAGTTCTTTTTCCACCATGCGCGTGGAAATACCGAAGCGCTGGGAGATTTCCAGGTGCGGGGCTTCCTCCAGGCGCGCCGCGATGAAGATCTGCCGTCGCCGCGCCGGCAGCTCGTAGAGGGCGCTGAGCAAGGACTGGACCTCCTTCTGCCCGCCCACCACTCGCGCCGGGTCGAGGGTTTCATCGCTGATGTGCAGCAGCTCTTCCACCTCGCTGCCCGTCAACAGGCGCGCATCGGATTCGCGCCGGTCGGCGGCGATGTTCAGCGCCATGCGGTACAGGTAGGCGTTGGGTTGCAACAGGTTGGGCGGCTCGTCCATGCGGTCGACCCGCAGGTAGGTTTCGTGGAGCACGTCGTTGGCCAAGTCCTCCGACCCCAGGCGCCGGCGCAGGCGCTCGCGAAAATCCTCGTAGGAGCTCAGGAACAACCTGACCATCGCGCTTTGCCCGTTGGTTTTCATGGCCCCCAGGTTCCTTCCTGTTCTTTGCATTCCATGCGTGCCCCTGTTTGGTCCGGCAGTAAAAGCAGGGTCACCGGTTGGCGCAATGAACTGGGCGCCGCCCGGTCGATCCTGAGGTTTCGCAAGCTTTCCAACAGCGCGCCATCGCGCTCCCCATCGCCGGTGGAGGCCAGCAGGCGACTATGCTGGACCCGCCCGTCACGCCCCACCCACACCTGCAACGCCGCGCGGAAGCTGCCCGGGTGCGTCAGCGGCGAGCGGCACAAGGCCCGCTCGATGCTGCGCTGAATGACCGTGGCATAGCTGCTGCCCGGCGCGACCGCGCCCGCGCCTTTGCCTGTAACCGGGGGCGCTTCGTCGCGCACCTGCGCCGTTTGCAAGGTGAAGGCGTCGGCACGGGCGTAGCGGGCCATCAGGCCACTGCCAGTGAGCAACCGCTCCAACCCCTCGCCAGCGCTGTAGCGGCCTTTGACCCGCAACGAACGACGACCCTGGGTCAACTCGCGATCCACCAGCACCGCCATGCCCGTGGCGTGGCTGAACTGCGCCAGGGCAGCGGCCAGGTCCTGGGCGGGAATGTCCAGCTCGACCGGCGCGGCCTGGGCGGGCGCGCAAACCCAAACCACGCACAATGCCAATAGCGTGTACACCATCCCTCGACGCCCGACCCTGGCTTTGCCTTGCTGCACGGCGGCCTGTCCCTGAAAACCGTCATCCTGAAGGCTGTTTATGAATCTGGTATGACGGCCACTGCAAAAAAACCATCATCACCTATCAAAACGCCATGACGTAGACTCAAGCCCTTAATGCCCCTCTCTCGGGGGCAGGCCAGGAGGCCCGATATGAAACGAATGCTCGTACTCACCTGCAGCCTACTGATGGCCGGCACCCTGCCCTGGGCCCAAGCGCAAGAGGGGCAACAAAACTGCATCGAGGTACAGGTCAATGGTTACAAGGCCCCCGACTACAACTGCCTGAGCCAGCAGTTGAGCAACCCCGATGGCACTGCCGCCCAGCAGAAAAACCAGGAGGCAATGCAGGTGCCGGTGCACAAACGCCCACCCAACCAGGTCGGCCTCGCCACCCCGGCGGCTACCAGCGTGCGCATGGGCAACACCTTCGGCACTTCGGTCAAGCCCCAGCGCCCGACGCCTTGACTGGCCGCCGAGGTCGCCCTGGCGGCACGGGCCCACCGGCAAGCAGCCCAATCGCAGGCATGAAAAAAGCGACGCCCGTTGGGGAGTCGCCTTTTTTGTCAGCTTGTCTCAATGCCGTTCTAGGGCATTGACCAGGTCGTGGAAGGCTTCGCGATTGGACTCGTTCAGGCCCATGAGGATCTTGTGCGCCTCCAGCACCTTGATGCGCACCACCTCTTCGGACTGATCCTGCTCCGGCAGGTCGGTCAGGCACTCGGGGCATGGCACCGGGTGATCGACGATGTTGAACACTTGGTCAAACCCCATGGACTCCAGCAGCCGGGTGATGTCTTCGTGGGTGGTGACCACAGTGGGCAACAGGCCGACCTTCTGGCGCGAGAGGATCGACAGCTTGGCCAGCAGGCCCAGGGTGGTGCTGTCGATGCTGCGGGTTTCGGTCAGATCGATGACGATCGCCGAGAAGTTCAGCGCGGTGAAGATCCGCTCGATCGTCGTATCCAGCGCTGAACACAGGGTCAGGCGCACTTCGCCGACGAATTTCAGGACAAAGGTGCCGTCCTGCTCGGCGAATTGGATTCTACCGGTACTCATTGAAGATTCCTGCTCAACACCATCAGGGCGATATCATCCGGCATCTCCCCTAACGTGGCCAATCCAAAAACCTGCCGCAGGCCATCCAGGCTGCCGCCCGCTGCTCTCACCCGTTCGGGCAAGGCTGCTTCTTTTTCTTTGAGTGTCGGTTCGGGCAAAAGGTCCAGAATGCCATCAGACATCAGCGTCAAGCTGAACACTGGCGGCAGTTCCAGTACGTGGTCTTCGTAGGTGGCCTCGTTGAACAGGCCCACCGGAAGCCCACGCCCGTCGAGATAACGAACACTGTCAGGCGTGTACAACACCGGCAATGGCAAATGACCGCCAATGCTATAAGTCAACAAACCCGTCTCCTCGTCGATGACACCACCGACCATCGTGACATGTTTGCCCAGCTTACAGCTGATGAGGCCCCGGTTGATATGGCCGAGTACCTCGGAGGGCTTGAACTCAGGCAGCGTGCCGTTGCGCCGCGACTCGAACAGCAGGCGCGTGGTCATGAACTTGAGCAGTACGGTGACGAACGCGGACGACGCGCCATGCCCGGACACGTCGGCCAGGTAGAACGCCACGCGGCGCTCATCGACCCGGAAGTAATCGACGAAATCGCCGGACAGGTACAACGACGGAATGATTTGGTGCGCGAACTGGAATTCGTCGATGGCCCAAGGGCTGACCGGCAGCATGTTCATCTGCACCTGGCGCCCGGCGTTCTGGTCTTCCTGCAGCAGGTTGAGGCTGGCTTCGAGTTCGCGGTTAGCGGTCTCAAGCTTCTCGCGATAGCGCTGGTTCTCCAGCAGCAGGCGCGCCCGGTCGAGCGCCCGGCGCACGGAGTGTTCCAGCACGGCGAGGTCTTCGAGGGGTTTTATCAGGTAATCGGCGGCGCCCAGACGCAACGCTTCAACGGCATCGTTCATTACACCGGCACCGGAGACGACTATCACAGGGGTCTGCGGCGCAAGGTCGGTAACGTGGCGAATGAGTTCCAGGCCGCCCATCTGCGGCATGCGCAGGTCGCAGATCACCAGGTCGGGCTGGGCTTGCTCGAAGACCTTGAGACCCTGCTGGCCATTACCGGCCTGAAGGACGCTGAATCCACTGTCTTCCAAATAGGCGGCGAGGCTTTCGCGCACTACTTCGTCGTCATCGATTATCAGCAGCGTGGCACTGGTTTTCTGCATGTGGGCAAACGGCGCCAGAATGAGGTTGGCGTAGGCGCACCGGTCGAGGACCTGGGTTGCACTACTTAGATTCGCTTTCTAGCCTCTCTGGCTCGCGGCTGCGGGAGGTTTCCCGGTGGCCCGTGAGTCAGAGGTGCCCTTGTAAGGCGCAGACGGTACTCCCATCCGCCGGGGGTTTCAAGCTCATGCCGATGGTCACCAGGCGTCTTTACAGCACAAATCACCGGGAGTTATAAGAACAGGCAAATCCGTAACGGAATCGAAGGACAAAGCCCATGAGCCAAAACAATCGTGACTACAGTGAAAAGCGTGATTACATCCGCATGCGCGTCGATGCCGATGTCACCCTCCTTCACGAAGGCCAGGTCATTTCAGCAGTCTGCATCGACCTTTCCAGCAGCGGCATGCAGGTCCAGGCGCCGCGGGCCTTTAAGGTTGGTGACCAGCTCAGCGTAAAGATCGATTCCGAGTACCCGGCGCTGGCGGGTTTGGAGGCCGAGACCGAGGTGGTGTGGGTCAAGCAGGCCGAGGATGAAAGCCAAAGGCTGGGGCTGACCATCCTGAAAATGAACTGACAGCCCACTGCAACGCAAGAAGGCGGCCCGAGGGCCGCCTTCTTTATAAGTATCGCCGGATTTAAAAGTCGTCTTCGACCTGGCCATCCTTGACCTTGAACTCGCGGTTCTGCAGGTAGGCGTTGCGGATGAACACGTACTTGTCGCCGTTAATCAGCTTCTCGGCCGACAACAGGCTGGCACGAGTGTCGATAACGTCCATGCCGATGGCCATGTTGCGGCTCGGTACGTGGTCCATGTAACGGTAGGGTTCGCCGTAGCTGTCGACGTACTTGGCCGGCGCGTCGCGCAAGGTGCTGGGGCCGAAGAACGGCAGCATCAGGTACGGGCCACTGGGCACGCCCCAATAGCCGAGGGTCTGGCCAAAGTCTTCGTCGTTGCGTTGCAGGCCCATTTGGGTGCCCACGTCGAAGAAGCCCAACAGGCCGAAGGTGGTGTTGAAGATCAACCGCGCCGTATCCACTCCCGCCGCTTGGGGCTTGAGCTGAAAAACATCGTTGGCCAGGTTGCCGACGTCACCGACGTTGCGGAACATGTTGTGGATGCCGTCTTCGAGAAACTGCGGGGTGATCGCTTGATAACCCTTGGCCAGAGGCTTGAGGCCGTAGGTGTCGAGCACATCGTTGAACTTGTAGATCGGGCGGTTGATGCTTTCCCAAGGGTCTTCCTGCGTGGCGGCCTGAACCGCAAACGGCGCCAGTAGCACACTGGAACAAACACATAGCTGAGCTAGACGATGGCTCCAGCGCATATAAGAAACTCCTTGGTAATGACTGTCTCGGGCGCTGGGCCCAGGCAATAAGCTCGCTAGTATAAGGCGGATCGGCCGATTAGGCAGCACTTGTAAACGGCCGTGCCACCGTCACCTGGGCGTCACCGGACTGTCATCGATCGGCCTTAGCCTATGAAACCATTTCAGAGGCACTGCCCATGCTCCACGCTGCCCCCCTGCCCGGCCCCGTTCCCACCCTCACCGCCGTGCTGTTTGGCCTCAGTGGCTGCCTGGTGGATTTCGGTGCCCGTACCCGCCACCAGGACGCTGGCGGCGAAACCATCCACACCACGCCCGGCGCGCTGGACATCCTGAATGCGTTACGCAGCCAAGGCATTCCCTGCGCCTGGCTCGATGAGCTAGCGGCCGATACCTGCACGCACCTGGCCCAATCACTGCCCGAAGGCATCGTCGCCGCCCCCAACCAACACCCGTGGCCGACGCCCCACGCCTGCTGGGCGGCGCTGATGGCCTTGAACGTCGAACGCCTGGACGGCTGCGTGCTGGTCAGCGGCGAACCACGCCTGCTGCAATCGGGCCTTAATGCCGGGCTGTGGACCATCGGCCTGGCGTCCTGTGGTTCGCTGTGTGGTCTGGCGCCCAGCCAATGGCAGGCCCTCAGTCAGCAGGAACGGGAGCAAAAACGCGGCAAGGCCACCCTGCAACTGTTCAACCTGGGAGTGCATTCGGTGATCGATCACCTGGGCGACCTGCCCACCTGCCTGGCGGACATCAGCCTGCGCCGCCTCAAAGGCGAAAAGCCCTGACCGATCAATGTTGATTGAGATCATGCACGCGGCCTGCCGGTGCATTACTCTGCAAGGCGTGGGCATGGACCTTTCGCCCCCCGGTGCGGTCCATGCCAGTGACTATCTATAAGGAGAACGCCATGCCTGCCCGCGACCTGCAAGAACAGCTCAATACACTGCGCGAGCAACTGGAGCAAAACCCGCCCCTTTCACAAGAAGAGCGCGGCCATTTGCACGAGCTGATGGCTCAGATCGAGGCGCAGATCGAACTCGAAACCCAGACCCAAAACACCAGCCTGGCCGACAATGTGAACTTGGCCGTGGAACGCTTTGAACTTGACCACCCCGCCCTGGCCAGCACCTTACGCAACATAGTGCAGACCCTGGGCAATATCGGCATCTGAAGCCTAGGCCAAGCGATCCCGCCCCCGCCCAGCGCACACAAAAAAGCCCCGTATCTCACGATACGGGGCTTTTCATTACCGGTTAATCAGCGGTTCACACCACCGATTGACCGCTCAACGCCAGGTCCAGCAACTCGCGGTTGGCCACCGCGTACATGGCGTAGTCGGTGCCGCTGGCGGCACGCAACTCCACCAGCATGGCGCGCCAGCGCTCGACCATGCCGTGGTGCTGCTCGATCCACAGCGCCAGGCGTGCTTCCACGTCCAACTCACCGTTGCCCATTTGCAGGACCGAGATGGTGATCGCCCGTTGCTGCCAGTCGATGTCATCACGGAACGCTTCACGGGCCAGGGCTTGCCAGTTGTTTTCCACCGCCAGTGCGCTGATCTGTTGCAGGTACCAGGTCAGGTCCAGCTCGCTGCCCACGGCAAAGTAGGCCTTGGCCACATCGGCCGCATTCTGGCCAGTGACGTCCGCCGCTTCGATGATCGGCAGCAAGGTGTACAGGTGCGTGGTCCCGGCCACCATCCGCGCCAGCAACTCGGGCACGCCAGCTTCGACGTAAGCCTGGTAGCGGGTCTGCCAGCCTTCGCGGGTCGGCCCTTCGAGCAGTTCGTCGAGTTTCAGGCCCAGAGCGGCCAGGTGCGGGCCGAAGTGCGCGACGTCACGGGCAGCGTTCTGCTCGTTGCGCCGGCTGCGCAGGAACCAGCGCGTGGCGCGGCGGCCCAGGCGCATCAGTTCGTCCATCAGCTCCAGTTGCACGTCGGCCGAGACCTGGTGGTCCAGGGCTTCGATCTGACGGAACCAGTGCGGGAGATGGAAAATGTCACGCACGATCACATAGGCGCCGGCCACGTTCGCCGGGCTCATCCCGGTGGACTCCTTGAGGCGCTGGACGAAGGTGATGCCCATGTGGTTGACCAGGTCGTTGGCGATCTGGGTGCTGACGATTTCGCGCTTGAGGCGGTGACGGCGCATCGCTTCGGCGAACTTGCTCACCAGCATCGGCGGGAACGCGGTTTCCATGTCGCGGGTCAGGTAGTCGTCGTCCGGCACCTGGGAACCGAGCAGGGCTTCCTTGAGGTCGATCTTGCTGTAGGAGATCAGCACCGACAGCTCGGCACGGGTCAGGCCCTGGCCCGCCGCGACGCGCTCGACCAGTTGCTCTTCGGACGGCAGGAACTCGATGGCACGGTCCAGCTTGCCGCGACCTTCGAGGTCGTTCATCAAGCGCTTGTACTCAGCGATTCGCTCGTAGGCACGGCGGGCCGCCAGGGACAAGGCCTGAGTCTGCTTGTAGTTGTTGCCCAACACCAAGCCACCGACTTCGTCGGTCATGCTGGCCAGCAACTGGTTGCGTTGCTTGTCCGTCATGTCGCCGGCCTGCACCACTTCGTTGAGCAGGATCTTGATGTTCACTTCATGGTCGGAACAGTCCACGCCGCCGGCGTTGTCGATGAAGTCGGTGTTGGAACCACCGCCATTAAGGCCGAACTCGACGCGGCCCAACTGGGTCATGCCCAGGTTGCCACCCTCGCCCACCACTTTGCAGCGCAGTTCGTTGCCATTGACCCGCAGGGCGTCGTTGGCCTTGTCGCCGACATCAGCGTGGCTTTCAGTGCTGGCCTTGACGTAAGTACCGATGCCGCCATTCCACAACAGGTCCACCGGGGCCTTGAGCAAGGCGTTGAGCAGTTCGGTTGGGGTCAGCTTGTCGGCCTGGATGGCGAAGCGTTCTTTCATCTGTGGCGAGATGGCGATGCTTTTCGCGCTGCGCGAAAAGATACCGCCGCCCTCGGACATGATGCTGGTGTCGTAGTCGCTCCAGGCCGAACGCGGCAGCTCGAACAGGCGCTTGCGCTCAACGAAGCTGTTGGCGGGTTCAGGGTTGGGGTCGACGAAGATATGCAAGTGGTTGAAAGCGGCCACCAGTTGCAGCTTGTCAGACATCAGCAAACCGTTGCCGAACACATCGCCAGCCATGTCGCCCACGCCGACCACAGTAATGCTGTCTTCCTGGACATTGATGCCGCGCTCGCGGAAGTGGCGCTGCACGCCCACCCATGCGCCCTTGGCGGTGATGCCCATTTTCTTGTGGTCGTAACCTGCCGAGCCGCCCGAGGCAAACGCATCGCCGAGCCAGAAGCCGTAATCGATGGCGATGCCATTGGCGATATCGGAGAAGGTCGCGGTGCCCTTGTCGGCCGCCACCACCAGGTACGGGTCGTCGTCGTCATGGCGCACGACGTTGACCGGTGGCACCAAGGTGCCGTCCTTGAGGTTATCGGTGATGTCCAACAGGCCCGAGATGAAGATGCGGTAGCAGGCGATGCCTTCGGCCGCAATCTCGTCCCGGCTACCGCCCAAGGGCAGGCGACGGGGCAGGAAACCGCCCTTGGCGCCCACCGGCACGATAACCGAGTTCTTCACTTGCTGAGCTTTAACCAGGCCCAGGACTTCGGTACGGAAGTCTTCTTCGCGGTCGGACCAGCGCAGGCCGCCACGGGCAACGTTACCAAAGCGCAAGTGCACGCCTTCGACCCGTGGCGAGTAGACGAAGATCTCGAACTTCGGCACAGGCTTGGGCAGCTCTGGAATGGCATGGGGGTTGAACTTGAAGCTGAAGTAAGACTTGTTCTGGCCCTTGGCGTCGGTCTGGTAGAAGTTGGTACGCAGCGTGGCCTTAATCAGGTCCAGGTAGCGGCGCAGGATACGGTCTTCGTTGAGTACCTGGACATCGTCCAGGGCGGTAAGGATCGCTTGCTCCAGACGCTGCTGCTTGTCATCCAGGTCATCGCCACTGAGCTTGCGCGCCAGGTAGAAACGGGTCTTGAACAACCGGGTCAACTCGCGGGCGATGTCGGTGTGGTTGTTCAGCGTGCTGGCGATGTAACCCAGGTCGAAGCCCAGGCGGATCTGCTTGAGGTAGCGAGCGTAGGCGCGCAGCAGCGCCACATCGCGCCATGGCAGGCCGGCCGTGAGCACAAGGCGGTTGAAGGCGTCGTTCTCCGCGTCGCCGCGCACGATGTGCACGAAGGCGTCTTGCAGGGTGTCATTGAGCTGCTGGATATCCAGGTTCAGGCCTTCAGCAGCAGTGAACGCGAAGTCATGGATCCAGAACTCGCGGCCGTTGCTGTGGCGCAGGCGATACGGGAACTCACCCAGCACACGCAGGCCGAGGTTTTCCAGGATCGGCAGCACGTCCGACAGCGCCAGTGGCGTGTCCGCGTGATACAGCTTGCAGTGCAGCTCCTGCTGGCCGGTGACATGGCCCAGGGGCTGGTAGAAGCTCATCACCAGCGGGTTTTCCTGGGTCAGGTTCAGCAAGTGCTGCATATCGACCACGGCCGAGTGCGCGGCAAAACGCTCGCGGTAGCCGGCCGGGAAGCCCTTGGGGAAGTCCGCCAGCACGTTGGTGCCGTGGGCCTCGCCGAAGCTCTCGACCACCAGGCTGGCATAGTCGTCCTGCCAACTGCGGCAGGCCTGCACCACTTCTTTTTCCAGCAGCACGGGGTCGATATCCAGGCGATTCTTCGGGTCTACCCGCAGGATCAACTGCACACGCGCCAACACCGACTCGGAGAAGAAGGTCCAGAACTCGCAATCGCTGGCCTTGAGGCGGTCCATCAGCACTTGCTGGATTTTCTGCCGCACTTCGGTGGAGTAGATGTCGCGCGGCACGTAGGCCAGGCAATAGCAGAAACGGCCGTAGGGGTCTTTGCGCAGGAACACGCGGATCTTGTTGCGTTCCTGGATTTGCACGATGGACATCACGGTGCTGAACAGTTCATCCACCGGGGTCTGGAACAGGTCATCGCGGGGCAGCACTTCGACCACCTGGGCCAGTTCCTTGCCCAGGTGCGCCTTGGCCTGGAAGCCCGAGCGGCGCTCGATTTCCTCGACCTTGCGGCGGATGTAGGGAATGACCCGCACGCTCTCGCCGTACACCGAGGAGGTGTACAGGCCCATGAAGCGGCATTCCTTGATGACCTTGCCATCGGCGTCGATCTCGCGGATCGACACGTAGTCGGGGTAGGCCGGGCGGTGTACGCGGCTTGGGTGCGCAGCCTTGGCAAACGACAGCGGAGTCGGTTCGCGCAGGTAGTTGACGGCGTAGTCTTCGATGCGCAGGTCATCGGCGGTGAGGCCGGCGCGCAACAGTTTGGTCAGGCCCAGGAACGACGACGGGTCGTATTCGATGTGGCCGCCATCGGCCTCATCGCGCACCACGAACTCTTCATAGCCCAGGAAGGTGAAGTGGTTGCCCACCAACCATTCCAGGAAGCTCTTGATCTCGGCTTTTTCATCGCCGTCGATGGCAAAACGGCTGTGGTCCAGACCGGTCAGCAGTTCCTGGACCTTGGCTTTCATCGGCTCGAAATCGGCCACCGCGACCCGCACTTCGCCCAACACCTGCTCCAGCTCCTTGCTCAACACATTGAGCTCGGCGGCGTTGGCGCAGCGGTCGATTTCCAGGTACATCAGCGACTCTTGCAGCACGTCGTCGCCCTGGGTGCCCTTGGGCAGGATTTCCAGCAACTCGCCCTTGGCGCCGCGGCGCACGCTCAACACGGTGGTTTGCAGGGTGTGGATGCTGTAGCCCCGGCGGTTGAGCTCGGTACGCACCGAGTCCACCAGGAACGGCAGGTCGTGGTGCAGCACCTCGACCGCGGTGTGGGTCGATTGCCAGCCATGGCGCTCGTAATCGGGGTTGTACACGCGCACCTGGGGCTGGGCGTGGTCAAAACGCTCCAGCAGGCGCCAGGCAGACAGGGTGCAACCGGCCAGGTCGGACATCCGACGCTGGGTCAGTTCATCCAGGGAAATGATGCCGAAAAATTGCTCGGCGAACAGCGCCACTTGTGGCAGTGCCTGTTCACTGATGTGCTGGGCCAGTGCTGCTTGCAGTTGGTGCTGGAAGTCGGCTTTGCTGGCTGCGGTGAAAAACGCCATCTGTGGTACTCCGCTTGGGCTTGTTATTGATGGAAGCGTCGCGTGCAACCCCTTGCGGGGTGAGTCGCCATCCTGGTCCTGATGCTCGGGTAGAGCGTTGCAGGACGGCAGGAGGATGAAGCCGGACATGACCGCCAGGTCACATCCCCCTTCACGGCAGATGGGCATCTGCAAAAGCGACTGGCGGCGTGCCGCCAATGCCTTTACAGGTGTCCATCCGTTGCGCAGCTTAACGAGTGCGGCAACGCGCCTGCTTGCGGTGCTGCGACATATTCGGTCACAGGCACGCTGCTCACTGGGCAGACCCTGGAACAACCCTAGCAGTCACGTAGGAAAACACTGTTTTTAACGAATGAATCGCACACAGCAAACGCATGAAATGACCGGCACCCAGCCTGCCGTCCATAAAGCGTCCCGCCAACACAAGCCAGCAGAAATCCCCCGAGGCTGGCAGAATCGCACCCTGCCCGCTCACACACCGCTCTTGGAGCCAGGAATCTCTCTATGCAAATGACCACCGCCCACCTGATCGCCAACCCGTGCGACGACGAAGAAGACAACATGGCCATGCTGTGCTGCCACAGCAACCAGGGCGACATGTTCCTGATGACCCGCTACCCCGACGAAGACGAACTGGAAATCACCCTAGACGGCGAACCTTCAACCCTTGAAGGCGTCAAGGTCACCCTCAGCCCCACTCACCTGCTGATCGAAATCGCCGCAGGCGACAACGACGCCCTCAATGGCGACGATCATCTGGAAATTCACCACAGCACCGCCGCCGGCGACTTGGCAGAAGTGGAACTGACTTTGCAAAACATCCTCCAGGGCACAGGGACCTACATTAGCCAACTGGCGTAAACCCGAATGCGGAGATTGCCATGGCTTCGCCGATTTTCGATGCTCATTGCCACATTATCGACCCCAACTACCCACTGATCGCCAACCAGGGCTTTTTGCCTGACGCCTTCACGGTGGACGACTACCGAGCACAGGCCGGGCCTCTCGGGATGGTGGGCGGCGCCGTGGTGTCCGGCTCCTTCCAGGGCTTCGACCAACGCTACCTGCTCGCCGCCCTGCAACGCCTGGGGCCCGGGTTTGTCGGCGTCACCCAGTTGCCCGAGGACGTCAGCGATGCGCAACTGCTGGCGCTCGATGCCGCCGGCGTGCGCGCCTTGCGCTTTAACCTCAAACGCGGCGGTTCGGCGCCACTGGAGCAATTGGAGGCCATGGCCTTGCGGGTGCATGCCAACCTGGGCTGGCATGTGGAGCTGTATGTCGATGCGCGGGAGCTGCCCGACCTGGAAACGCGCCTGCTGCGCCTACCGGCCGTGAGTATCGACCACCTGGGCCTGAGCCACGCGGGCTTGCCCAGTGTGCTGCGCCTGGCCGAGCAAGGTGTGCGCATCAAGGCCTGCGGCTTTGGCCGGGTGGATTTCGCCGTGGCACCGGTGCTGCAACACATCCACCGCGCCAACCCCCATGCCTTGATGTTCGGCAGCGACCTGCCCTCCACCCGCGCGCCACGCGCTTTTGAAGCCGGGGACATTGCCCTGCTGGCCGACGCCCTGGGCGAAGACGGCGCCCGCATGGCGCTGTGGGACAATGCGCGGCGTTTTTACCGCTTGGGCTGACTGAGAAAACTATCGCGAGCCGGCTCGCACAGTTGAACGGTGGTGCGGATGGGATGTTCGTTTTTCCTCTGTGTGCGAGCCTGCTCGCGATGGCGGCACGCAGTGGCGGTGACGAATAGTCGGGGTAAGACTGTTGCTGCCACAGAGGCAGGCCCCCAACCATCAACGATATTGATAGCCGCCTAACGAAACCCCCGTCCCAGAGGGCTATGGCGCGGCTTATATCATTGCGGATGATAGTTACCTTCGCCTCATTCGATTCGTGACTTGCACCCGCGCCACGCATCATCCGCCCATCTCACTACATTGGCGGATGCATCCATGGAACAGTCACTCAAACATTTGCGCTATCCCCTCGCCGCGTTGGCGGTGCTGGTGATGAGCGCATGCGGCAAGGCCCCGGAGACGGCCGCCAATATGCCTGCCACCAAAGTCAGCGTGGCCAAGGTGCTGGAACAACCGGTCAACGAGTGGGACGAGTTCACCGGCCGCCTCGAAGCCCCAGAAACCGTAGAGATCCGCCCGCGCGTGTCGGGCCAGATCGACCAGGTGGCGTTCACCGAAGGCGCCCTGGTGAAAAAGGGCGACGTGTTGTTCCAGATCGACCCCCGGCCATTCCAGGCCCAGGTGCGGCGCCTCGAAGCCCAGCTGCAACAGGCCCGCGCCAGCGCCAACCGCAGCGAAAACGAAGCCCAGCGCGGCGAGCGCCTGCGCACCAACAACGCGATTTCCGCTGAACTGGCCGACTCGCGCACCAGCGCCGCCCAGGAAGCCCGGGCCGGTGTGGCAGCCATCCAGGCCGAACTGGACCTGGCCAAGCTCAACCTGAGTTTCACCCGCGTCACCTCGCCCATCAGTGGCCGCGTCAGCCGTGCCCAGATTACCGCCGGCAACCTGGTCAGCGCCGACACCACGGCCCTGACCAGCGTGGTGTCCACCGACAAGGTCTACGCCTACTTCGACGCCGACGAGCGCGTGTACCTCAAGTACACCGAGCTGGCGCGCCAGGGCCAACGCGGCCAGACCACCCCGGTGTACCTGGGCCTGTCCAACGAAGACGGCCACCCGCACCTGGGCCAGATGAACTTCGTCGACAACCAGGTCAACCCCAAAACCGGCACCATCCGTGGCCGCGCGGTGTTCGACAACCGTGACAGCAGCTACACCCCAGGCCTGTATGCGCGCCTGAAACTGGTGGGCAGCGGCACCTATTCGGCGGTGCTCATCAGCGACGAAGCCGTGGGTACTGACCTGGGCAAGAAGTTCGTGCTGGTGATGGACGGCGACAAGTCCACTTACCGCGCCGTGGAACTGGGGCCCAAGATCGAAGGCCTGCGCATCGTGCGCAGCGGCCTGAGCAAGGACGACACCATCATCGTCAAGGGCCTGCAACGGGTACGCCCCGGTGCGCCGGTGGCGCCCGAGGTCATTCCCATGGCCGACCAGGCCACCCTCGCCGCTCTGGCACAACAACGACAAGCGCTTGAAGCCAGCAACCTGCCGCAGGTCACCCCTGCCAAGGCTGCGCCAGGCTCGGCGGTAAAACTGGCCGCTGCCACGCCACGCGGTTAAGGGACGACACTTGCGATGAATTTTTCCCAGTTCTTTATTTCCCGGCCGATCTTTGCCGCAGTGCTATCGCTGCTGATCCTGATCGCCGGTGCAATCTCGCTGTTCCAACTGCCCATCAGCGAATACCCGGAAGTCGTGCCGCCCACCGTGGTAGTGCGCGCCAACTTCCCCGGCGCCAACCCCAAGGTCATCGGCGAAACCGTGGCCGCGCCTCTGGAACAGGCGATCACCGGGGTGGAGAACATGCTGTACATGTCCTCCCAGTCCACCGCTGACGGCAAGATCACCCTGACCATCACCTTCGCCCTGGGCACCGACCTGGACAACGCCCAGGTGCAGGTGCAAAACCGCGTGACCCGCACCCAGCCCAAGCTGCCCGAAGAGGTGACGCGCATCGGGATCACGGTGGACAAGGCCTCACCCGACCTGACCATGGTCGTGCACTTGACCTCGCCGGATAAGCGCTACGACATGCTCTACCTGTCCAACTACGCCTTGCTCAACATCAAGGACGAGTTGGCGCGCCTCGATGGTATCGGTGACGTGCAGTTGTTCGGCATGGGCGACTACTCCCTGCGGGTGTGGCTCGATCCGAACAAAACCGCCTCGCGCAACCTCACCGCCACCGACGTGGTCAACGCCATCCGCGAGCAGAACCGCCAGGTTGCCGCCGGCGCCCTGGGCGC
Source organism: Pseudomonas sp. MF08875 (assembly GCF_059862525.1). Lineage (NCBI taxonomy): Bacteria > Pseudomonadati > Pseudomonadota > Gammaproteobacteria > Pseudomonadales > Pseudomonadaceae > Pseudomonas > Pseudomonas sp. MF08875. The sequence goes on along the minus strand of NZ_JCBCUW010000004.1, from coordinate 157,749 downwards.
GCCACCCGCGCCGAGCGCCAGCAGTTTCCAACTGTCGGTCAACACCCAGGGGCGCCTGGTCACCGAGGAAGAGTTCGAGAACATCATCATTCGCGCCGGCGACGACGGTGAAATCACTCGCCTCAAAGACATCGCCCGCATCGAACTGGGCTCCAGCCAATACGCCCTGCGCTCGCTGCTCAACAACCAACCGGCGGTGGCGATCCCGATCTTCCAGCGCCCGGGCTCCAACGCCATCGAGATCTCCAACGACGTTCGGGCAAAAATGGCCGAACTCAAAAAAGATTTCCCCGAAGGCATGGACTTCAGCATCGTCTATGACCCGACGATCTTCGTGCGCGGCTCCATCGAAGCAGTGGTGCACACCCTGTTCGAGGCCCTGATTCTGGTGGTGCTGGTCGTCATTTTGTTCCTGCAAACCTGGCGCGCCTCGATCATCCCCCTGGCCGCCGTGCCAGTGTCGTTGATCGGTACCTTTGCCGTGATGCACATGTTCGGCTTCTCCCTCAACGCCCTGTCGCTGTTCGGCCTGGTGCTGGCCATCGGCATCGTGGTCGATGACGCCATCGTGGTGGTGGAGAACGTCGAACGTAACATCGGCCTGGGGCTCAGCCCGGTAGACGCCACCAAGCGGGCGATGCGCGAAGTGACCGGGCCGATCATCGCCACGGCGCTGGTGCTGTGTGCGGTGTTCATTCCAGCGGCCTTCATCAGTGGCCTGACCGGGCAGTTCTATAAACAGTTCGCCTTGACCATCGCCATTTCGACGGTGATCTCGGCCTTCAACTCCCTGACCCTGTCCCCGGCCCTGGCGGCGGTGCTGCTCAAACCCCATGACGCGCCCAAGGACCGTTTCTCCAGGGTTCTGGACCGTTTGTTCGGCGGCTGGTTGTTCCGCCCGTTCAACCGTTTCTTCGACCGCGCCAGCCATGGCTATGTCGGCACCGTGACCCGGGTCATCCGCAGCAGCGGCATTGCCCTGCTGCTGTACGCCGGGCTGATGGTGCTGACCTTCTTCGGTTTCTCCAGCACCCCCACCGGTTTCGTGCCGCCCCAGGACAAGCAATACCTGGTGGCCTTCGCCCAACTGCCGGATGCCGCGAGCCTGGACCGCACCGAAGACGTCATCAAGCGCATGTCCGAGCTGGCCCTCAAGCAGCCTGGCGTGGAAAGCTCGGTGGCCTTCCCCGGCCTGTCGATCAACGGTTTCACCAACAGCCCGAACAACGGCATCGTCTTCGTCATCTTGAAGCCATTCGATGAGCGCAAGGACCCGAGCATGTCGGCCGGTGCCATTGCCGGCGCCCTGAATGCCCAGTACGCGGACATCCAGGAAGCCTACATGGCGATCTTCCCACCGCCGCCGGTACAGGGCCTGGGCACCATCGGCGGGTTCCGCCTGCAAGTCGAAGACCGCGCGGGCCTGGGTTATGAGGAACTGTACAAAGAAGTGCAGAACGTCATCGCCAAGAGCCATAACGTGCCGGAGTTGGCCGGGTTGTTCACCAGCTACCAAGTCAACGTGCCCCAGGTCGATGCCGCCATCGACCGCGACAAGGCTAAGACCCACGGCGTGGCCATCACCGACATCTTCGACACCCTGCAGGTTTACCTCGGCTCGCTGTACGCCAACGACTTCAACCGTTTTGGCCGCACCTACCAGGTCAACGTCCAGGCCGAGCAGCAGTTCCGCCTCGAACCTGAGCAGATCGGCCAGTTGAAAGTGCGCAACAACAAAGGCGAGATGATCCCGCTGGCGACCTTCATCAAGGTCAGCGACACCGCAGGGCCGGACCGCGTGATGCACTACAACGGCTTTGTCACCGCCGAAATCAACGGCGCGGCAGCCCCCGGCTACAGCTCCGGCCAGGCCGAGGCGGCCATCGAAAAACTGCTCAAGGAAGAACTGCCCAACGGCATGACCTACGAATGGACCGAGCTGACTTACCAGCAGATCCTCTCGGGCAACACGGCGCTGTTCGTCTTCCCGCTCTGCGTGCTGCTGGCGTTCCTCGTGCTCGCGGCCCAGTACGAGAGCTGGAGCCTGCCGCTGGCGGTGATCCTGATCGTGCCCATGACCCTGTTGTCGGCCATCGCCGGGGTCATTGCCTGGGGCGGTGACAACAACATCTTCACCCAGATCGGCCTGATCGTACTGGTGGGCCTGGCGTGTAAGAACGCGATCCTGATCGTCGAGTTCGCCAAGGACAAGCAAGAGGAAGGCATGGACGCCTTGAGCGCGGTGCTCGAAGCCTGCCGCCTGCGGCTGCGGCCGATCCTGATGACCTCGTTCGCCTTCATCATGGGCGTGGTGCCCCTGGTCTTCTCCAGCGGCGCGGGGGCGGAAATGCGCCACGCCATGGGTGTAGCCGTGTTCTCCGGGATGTTGGGGGTGACCTTCTTCGGCCTGCTGCTGACCCCGGTGTTCTACGTACTGATCCGTAATTTCGTGGAGCGCAGCGAAGCACGCAAAGCGGCCAAGGCCCTGATACTGGAGGCACGCCCATGAGCCCCAAAGCCTTCCTGCCCAGCCTGTTGGCCCTGGCCCTGAGCGCGTGCGCCGTGGGCCCGGACTACTCGACACCGGCCACCGAAGCGGCCCACATCACGGCCGCCACCGACGGCGCGGCCGGCCAGAAGAACTTCGACCGTGCGCGGTTCGAGGGCATCTGGTGGCAGCAGTTCGACGACCCGACGTTGAACCAATTGGTCAGCCAGTCGCTGCAAGGCAACCGCCAGTTGCGCGTGGCGTTTGCCCGCCTGCGGGCGGCGCGGGCGATCCGCGATGACGTCAGCAATGACGCCATGCCCACCATCACCAGCCGCGCCAGCAGCGACCTGGGCAAAGGCCAGGTGCCGGGGCAAACCGAGCGCCGCGTTAACAGCGAACGCTACGACCTGGGCCTGGACATGGCCTGGGAACTGGACCTGTTCGGCCGCATCCAGCGCCAATTGGAAGCCAGCGACGCCGAGCAGCAAGTGGCCGAAGCCGACCTTTACCAGTTGCAAGTGACCCTGATTGCCGAACTGGTGGACGCCTACGGCCAACTGCGCGGCGCCCAACTGCGCGAGGGCATCGCCCTGGCCAACCTGAAGAACCAGCAGGACTCGCGCAAGATCACCGAAAGCCTGCGCGATGCCGGCGTCGGCGATCAGCTTGACGTGGTCCGTGCCGATGCGCGCCTGGCCTCGGTGGAAGCCAGCGTGCCGCAATTGCAGGCCGAGCAGGCGCGTCAGCGCAACCGCATCGCCACCCTGCTGGGCGAACGCCCGGACAAACTGAGCGTGGACCTGAGCCCGGCGACCCTACCCGCCATCGCCAAGGCCTTGCCCATTGGCGACCCGGGTGAACTGCTGCAACGCCGGCCCGACATCGCCAGCGCCGAACGCAAACTGGCCGCCGCCACCGCCCGCATAGGCGTGGCCAAGGCCGATTTGTTCCCACGGGTCAGCCTCAGCGGCTTCCTGGGCTTTACCGCCGGGCGCGGCTCGCAAATCGGCTCCTCGGCGGCCAACGCCTGGGCGCTGGGCCCGAGCATCACCTGGGCGGCGTTCGACCTGGGCAGCGTGCGCGCCCGTTTGCGCGGCGCCGATGCCGAAGCCGAGGGCGCCCTGGCCAGCTATGAACAGCAGGTGTTGCTGGCCCTGGAAGAATCGGAAAACGCCTTCAGCGACTACGGCAAGCGCCAGCAACGGCTGATCTCGCTGATCCGCCAAAGCGAATCGAGCCGCGCCGCCGCTGACCTGGCCCAAATCCGCTACCGCGAAGGCACCGAGGACTTCCTCGTGCTGCTCGACGCCCAGCGCGAACGCCTGGCCGCCGAAGACGCCCAAGCCCTGGCCGAGGTGGACCTGTATCGCGGCATCGTCGCCATCTACAAAGCCCTGGGCGGCGGCTGGCAACCCGAGACCCTGGCCCGTAATTAACCCCTGAGTTGCTCCTTTGGTTGGCCGCAACCAACCAAACCTTTGCCCCGCGAATCATTCGATCGCGGGGCTTTTTTTTGCGTCTCAAACCGCCATCGCGAGCCATCCAGCGCCCGCAGGGGATTGCTCGCGGCCTGTGCTCAAACCTTCTGCCACGGCAGGTCCGGGGCCGTCAGCCGTGGGCCGTCGAAGCCTTCTACCTCGCCAAAGCGTTGCAGGTCACCCTGGTTCCAGGCCTCCAGGGCCAGGACGATGTCCACCTTGCTGTGGCTGACGAAGTTCCAGAACATGTAGATCTCCTCCTCGAACGGCGCGCCGCCCAGCAGCAGGGCGCGGGCGCCGTCGCGGGTGTGCAGTTGCACCTCGTCCAGGCCCCGCCCCAGGTAGGCCAGTTCATTATTGGCGAACATCTGGCCGTTAACCTGAAGCGCCCCGTCCAGGGGCAGGATGCCGTACTCGAAGGTAGGGTCCAGGGCCAAGCGCGCCTGGGCTGCGCCTTCGGCCAGCAGGTCCAGGCCCACCAGCGGCGTATAGACCTTGCTCGGTGCCTGGCGCCCGGCGAAGTGCCCGGCCAGCAAGGTGATGTGCAGGCCACCTTCATCCCACTGGGGCAAATCCGGGTAATGATCGAACGCTGGCGCGCAGTCGGCGTGGCTGGCGGGCAAGGCGATCCACAACTGCGCGGCGTGCAGGCGCCGTTCTTCGGGCAGGGACTCTTCGGTGTGGACGATGCCGCGCCCAGCGGTCATCAGGTTGACCTGGCCAGGGCGCACCACTTGCTCGTTGCCCAGGCTGTCGCGGTGCAGCACTTGGCCTTCGATCATCCAGGTGAACGTCTGCAAGCCAATGTGCGGATGGGGCCCCACCCGCAAGCCGCCCAGGGGCTCGAACAGCGCCGGGCCAGCATGGTCGAGAAAACACCAGGCGCCGATCTTGCGCCGCTGGCGCGAAGGCATCAGGCGACTGACCGGGATACCGCCACCCACCTCGGCGGTGCGGGCGGTGATGCGCTGGATCTGCCGCTCGCCGTCCTCGCTGGGGCAGTCAGAGGAAAGGGACAGGGAAGGTTTGGGGTCTTGGTTGCTCATGGGAAATCCTTCTGTGAATGCGCCATGGACCGCTGCCTGTAGGTAGAAAGCGGGCTTGCCCGCACCGGGTTGCCACGGCAGCAGCATTGATTAAGGCGAAGCCATTAATAGATCATATCGATCAAGCCGTCAGCCAAAGCGATTGGACAAGCCCTAGGGGCGATCCTACTCTGGCGGGGCCACGAAAGCCTCCCACTGGGTAAATCCTGCACCGATGATCGTTCGCCCCAAGCCCAACCTGGTCAGCATCCTGTTCTCCCTCAAGGGCTCGATTGCCCGGCGTATTGCCTTGCGCAGCCTGCTGGTGACGTTGCTGGCGTCGGTGATCGTGTTGATCGAAACCCTGCACCCGGCCTATTTCGCCAAGGTCAGCGCCACGCCCTTCACCCTGCTGGGGCTGTCGCTGTCGATCTTCATGAGTTTTCGCAACAACGCCTGCTACGACCGCTGGTGGGAGGGCCGCAAGCAATTGGGGCAGTTGATTATCGAAGTGCGTTCGCTGATCCGCGAAAGCCAGGTGATCGCCGACCCGCAGGTGCGCGAAGCGCTGCTGCGTGAACTGTGCGGCTTCGCCCATGGCCTGATTGCGCGGCTGCGCGGCGAGGCCGAGCACGCGGCCATCGCGCCCTGGGTGCAACCGGCGGTGGACAACGCCCACCCCAACCTCACCGACAGCCTGCTGCAACGCATCGGCGCACGCTGCTCGCGCCTGGCCGAGCAAGGCCTTATCAGCGACTGGCGCTACACCCAGCTCGAATCGCGCCTGGTCAGCCTCAGCGGCGTGCAGGCCGGTTGCGAGCGGATCAAGAGCACGCCGCTGCCCTTCCCCTACACCCTGCTGCTGCACCGCACCATCTACCTGTTCTGCATCCTGCTGCCATTTGCCATGGCCGAGCCTCTGGGCTGGATGGCGCCGATCTTCACCGCCGTGGTCAGCTACACCTTTTTTGGCCTGGACGAAATCGGCGACGACCTCGAAGACCCCTTCGGCTTCGACGAAAACGACCTGCCGTGCGATGCCATCGTGCGCACCCTGGAACGGGAAATCCTCGCTGCCCTGGGCCACGCCGACCTGCCACCAGCCCTGGAACCCAAAGACTTCGTCCTCACTTGAACACCGGGGTTTGACTCGCGGCGCGCTCTGGCCGAAGCTTGGCCCCCTGCGCAAAACCCGCCCGCGCCCGGATACCTGCATGTTCAAGCCCCGCCGTCACCTGTTGATCTGCCTATCGCTGGTAGTGGCCGCGGGCGTTGCCTGGCTGCTGTTGCGCGATACCGCCCCCGACGTGGCCCCGGCGGTCAAGCACGGTTTCAACAAGGCCCTGGCGCAGGCGCGCAATGGCCAACCCGGCGCGGCGCGGGTGCTGTACCAGCAATTTGCCCGCAGCGACCTGCCCGACAGCCGCCGCGTGCGCCTGCATGCCGAACTGCCCAACTACCCCAGCCCCCAGGCCTTGAAACTGGCGGACAAAGACTTGCACCATCCCTCCCCAAAGGTGCGCCAAGCGGCGATCCAGAGCGTCGTAGCCTTGGTGCCCGGGGGGCCACGCAGCCTGTTGCTCGGGCCGCTGTTGGACGACCCCGAGCAAAGCGTGCGGTTTGCCGCCGCCAGCGCCTTGCTGGGGTTGTCGCCGGATGACCTGGGGTTGTACTTCGGCCCCTTGCAGCAGGTGCTGGAGCAGTACCAAGCCGTACTCAAGGCCCGGCCCGACGACGTCGACAGCCAATACCTACTGGCGCGCCTGTACCTGCACAACGCCGACCTCAAGGCCGCGCAACAGGCCCTGGAACGGGCCTTGCGCCTGGAGCCGGATAACTTGCGCGCCGTGGTGCTGCAAGTGGAAGTGCTCGACAAACAAGGCCAGGGCGACGCCGCCCGCCAGTTACTGGCGCGGCAACTGCAAGCCCATTCCGACTCGGCCTACCTGCAACACGCCCTGGGCATGTGGCTGCTGCAACACGGCCAGGGCGAATACGCCTTGCTCGGCCTGTCCCGGGCGGTGGAGCTGGAACCGGACAACCCCCATTACCGCTATGACCTGGCCACCACCCTGCACGACGAGGGCGAGTTGCAAGCGGCGCAAAAGCAGTTGCAAGAGATCGTCCAGCGCCAACCCGCCAACCGCAAGGCGCGGGTGCTGCTTATCAATTACTGGAAAGAATCGGGGCAGTTGCAGAACGTTCAGGTGCTACTGGCCTTGCTGGAGCAGCAAAACCCCGATGACCCGGCGTTGCAGCAGGGGTTGTAGAAGGGGCCGCCATCGCGAGCAGGCGCGCTCCCACAGAGGAAAAATCAAAATCCCACCCACACCACCGTTCAACTGTGGGAGCGGGCCTTGCCCACGATGAGGCTGGCACAGCCGACACCGGTCTACCCGCAATCCTGCCGCTATCGCGGGCAAACCCCCACATACAGGGTGGGCGTGCACTCAGGCGAGCATGTCCTGCATGATTTCCTGCAGCACATCGAGGTCAAAGGGCTTGGCCAGGATCGGCGCCTTGAGGGCGATGGGGCTGCCGGATTCGCGGATTTCCTGGGGATAGCCGCTGATGAAGATCACTTTCAGTTCCGGGCGCAGCTTGACCGCCGGTTCCGCGATCTGCACCCCGGAAATACCACCCGGCAGGCGGAAGTCGGTAATCATCATGTCCAGGTGCGGCTTGGTGGCGAGGATCTGGAACGCCTGTTCGCCGTTTTCCGCCTGCAGCACCCGGTAGCCTTCCCCGGACAGGTAAGCCGCCAGCACCATCAGGATCGAGGGGTCATCTTCGACGATCAGTACAACGTCTTGCGCATCTTCACTCATGGGACGCCTTTGTTCGGTCAATTGCTGCCGGATACGACCACCCGGTCACGCAGAGGTTGCGTCGCCCGGCGCTGTTTTTCACAGCGGCAGGCTCACGCGAAATAAAGCACCTTCGTGGATCCGGCTCTCCACGTCGATGGTGCCGCCATGGGCCGCGACAATCTGCTCGGAAATGAACAGCCCCAACCCCAGGCCCGCCACCACCGTTTTGTCCGAAACCCGCTCGAACTGGGCGAAGATGCGCCGCTGGTTCTCTTCGCTGATGCCGATGCCGTTGTCCTGCACTTCCACCCGCGCCTCGCGGCCGGCGCAGTATACGCGCACTTGGATCAGGCTTTTACCGCCATAGCGCAAGGCATTGGTCAGCAAGTTGGACACCACTTGCTCGATGCGGAACTCGTCCCAGTCGCCCTCCACCGGCTCCGGCGCGTCAAGGCTGACCGAGCATTCGGCGGCCTCGATCTGCGCGGCAAAGCCTTGCAGCAGGTTACGCACCAATTGCGCCAGGTCGAAGCGGCTGGGGCGGATGGACAATTTGCCGGTGCGGATGCGCGACACGTCGAGCATGTCTTCGATCAGGCGGATCAGGCTTTTGATCTGCCGTTCATCGCGGTCGACCATGGCGTGCATCTTGTCCAGGCTGAACGCCGCCGCATTGCCCCGGGCCAGGTGCATCTTGCGCAACTGGGTTTCCAGGATCAGCCCGTTCAACGGCGTGCGTACCTCATGGGCGACGATGGACATGAAGTCATCGCGCATGCGCACCGCTTGCTCCAGTTCGTTCTGGGTGGCCTGCAAGCGCTCCAGCAGGGCCTGTTGCTCGCGACGGCTCTGCTCCAGGGCTTCGACCTGCTGCTTCATGGCCTTGCTCTGGCGGTACAGGTCGACGAACACGTTGACCTTGCTCTTCACCGCGTGGATATCCAGGGGCTTGTGCAAAAAGTCCACGGCGCCGCTTTCATAGCCCTTGAAGGCGTAGTTGAGCTCACGCCCGGCGGCGCTGACGAACACGATGGGGATGTTCTTGGTTTTTTCCGTGCCGCGCATCAGCTCGGCCAGCTCGAAGCCGTTCATGCCCGGCATCTGCACGTCGAGGATGGCCAGGGCAAATTCGTGCTGCAACAGCAGCGACAGGGCCTCGTCCGCCGACAGCGCCTTGTACACCGTGCGGTCCTCACGCTTTATCAGGGCGTCGAGGGCCAGCAGGTTCTCCGGCAGATCGTCGACGATCAACAATTTGGCTTGGATCGGGCTCAGCATGCGATGTGTTCCAGTTCGGCCAGCAGACGGCTGATGCCGCGCAGCGGGAGGACATAATCCGGTTGGTGCAGCGCCAGCGCCGCCGCGGGCATGGTGGCAACTTGTGCCTCTTGGGGGTCTTGCACCACGGTCAGGCCCCCGTATTGCTTGACTCGCGCCAGGCCCCGGGCGCCGTCGTGGTTGGCGCCGGTCAACAACACGGCGGCCAGGCCCGGGCCGTAGGCGTCGGCGGCGGACTCAAAGAGGAAGTCGATGCTGGGCCGCGCGTAATGCTCGCGCGCCTCCAGGCTCAACGACAGGCTGTGGTCCTGCTCCACCGACAGGTGATAGCCGGGCGTGGCCACGTACAACGTGCCCGCCTCGATGGGCGCCTTGTCGTCGGCCTCACGCACCGGGATCGGCAGGCGCCGGGCGAAGACGTCCACCAGTTGGCTGCGCGCCTGGTCGGGCAAATGCAGCACGATGATGATCGGCAGTTTAAAACCCGCCTGCAACTCGCTGAAAACGCTCAATAAGGCCTCGACCCCACCGGCCGAAGCACCGATCACGATAGCCTCGATCCGAGGCAGGGCACTGCCCTTGACGACGTCGTCCTTCATAGTTTGCGGTAGATCCGTTGTTGTTTGACCAAAGGCTCGAAACGCTTGCCGTAGGCCGAAAATTCCAGGGTTTCCTTGCTGCCCAGCACCAAAAAACCACGGTGGCAGAGGGATTCGTGGAACAGCCCAAAGGCGCGATCCTGAAGTTTTTTATTGAAGTAAATCAACACATTGCGGCAAGAAATTAACTGAGTTTCTGAGAATACGCTGTCGGTCGCCAGGCTGTGGTCGGCGAAGGTCACGTTCTCCATCAGGCTCTTGTCGAAAATCGCGTAATCATAGGCCGCGGTGTAGTAGTCGGCGAACGAACGTTCCCCACCCGCCTGCTGGTAGTTATGGGTGTAGGCGCGAACGTTCTCCAGAGAAAAGATCCCCTGCTTGGCCTTCTCCAGCGAGTGCGGGTTGATGTCGGTGGCATAGATGATGGTGCGTTCGAGCAAGCCTTCCTCACGCAGCAGGATGGCCATGGAGTACACCTCCTCCCCGGTGCTGCACCCGGCGATCCAAATCTTGATCGAGGGGTAGGTTTTGAGCAGCGGCACCACTTCCTGGCGGATCGCCAGAAAGTGCGCCGGGTCGCGGAACATCTCGCTGACCGGGATCGTCAGCAGTTGCAGCAACTGCATGAACATCGCCGGGTCGTGCAGCACCCGCTCCTGCAATGCGGAGATGGTCTTGCACTCGAACTGCTTCAAGGCGTGGTTGACCCGGCGCTTGATGGATGCGCCGGAGTAATCGCGAAAGTCATAGCTGTACTTGAGGTAGATCGCTTCAATCAGCAGCCGCAGTTCAATTTCGGTATTTCGCTCCACTTAGATACGTTCCATCTTCGGTAACCACACGCGAATCAGCGAGAACAGGCGATCCAGGTCGATGGGCTTGGCCAGGTAATCGTTGGCGCCGGCCTGCAGGCAGCGCTCTTGATCGTCCTTCATGGCCTTGGCCGTGACCGCGATGATCGGCAGCTTGCGCCAGCGCGGGTCCTTGCGGATCTCGATGGTGGCTTCAAAACCGTCCATCTCCGGCATCATCACGTCCATCAACACCAGGTCGATGTCTTCCACTTCCTCCAGTTTCTCAATCGCCTCACGGCCGTTACGGCCGATCACGACAATTGCCCCTTTGTGCTCCAGGGCGCTGGTGAGGGCGAAGATATTGCGTACATCGTCGTCCACCAACAGCACTTTGCGCCCCTCGAAGACCTTGTCGCGGCTGCGGGCGGTCTTGAGCATCGTTTGCCGTTCATGGGACAACCGCGATTCGACTTTGTGCAGAAATAACGTCACTTCATCGAGCAAACGCTCGGGCGAACGCGCGCCCTTGATGATGATCGAGCGCGAATACTTGCGCAGTTCGCTCTCTTCATCGCGGGTCAGGTTACGCCCGGTGTAGACGATCACCGGCGGGAACGAGCGGATGTCCTCGGTGGACATGCGCTTGAGCAGGTCATTACCCAGCATATCCGGCAGCTTGAGGTCGATAATCATGCAGTCGTAGACGTTGCTGCGCAGCAGGTCCAGGGCTTCTTGGGCCAGGCCAACGGCGGTGATCTCGATGTCATCGTCGCCGATCAGGCGGGCAATGCTGTCGCGTTGCAGGTCGTCGTCCTCCACCAGCAGCACGCGCTTGACCTTCTGCGTCAGCTTGGCCTCCAGGCGCGCGAACACGTCCTTAAGCTCTTCGCGGGTGGTGGGTTTGACCGCGTAGCCGATGGCGCCCATGTGCATGGCGGCCTCGACCCGGTCTTCCACGGAGATCACGTGTACCGGGATGTGGCGGGTCTGGGCGTGCTCCTTGAGGCGTTGCAGCACCGTCAACCCGGAGTGATCGGGCAGGCGCATGTCCAACAGGATCGCGTCGGGGATGAACTGCTCGGCCAGGTTGTAACCCTCGTCCGCGCCGTGGGCGACCAGGCAGTGGTAACCCAGCTCATGTGCAAGATCGAAGAGGATGCGCGCAAAGTTCGGCTCATCCTCCACCACCAGGATGCAGCGGGTGGCGAACGGCGCTTTGTCGCGATCGTCGGCGAACCGGGCGATTTCCACATCGTGTACCACCGGCAGCGGCGAGACCCGCACCGTCGCCGGCATTACCGCGGCGCTGCTGATTTTCGTCGGTTCGCTGGGCTGCTCGCCCTGCTCGATGTACTGCAACGGCAGCACCAGGGTGAAAATGCTGCCCTTGCCCGGCTCGCTGGTGACCGCAATGGAGCCGCCCAGCATGGCCGCCAGGTCGCGGGAGATGGACAAGCCCAGGCCGGTGCCGCCGTAACGGCGGTTGGTGGTGCCGTCGGCCTGGCGGAACGCCTCGAAAATGCTTTCTTGCTGGTCGGCGGCAATGCCAATGCCCGAATCGCACACGGCAAAGGCAATGGCGCCGTCGTCCTGGGCCGTGACCGTGAGGCTGACCGCGCCGCGTTCGGTGAACTTGACCGCGTTGGACAGCAGGTTCTTGAGGATCTGCTCCAGGCGCTGACGATCAGTGAACAGCAGTGTCGGGGCACTGGCGGCCAGATTGATCTCAAACTCCAAGCCCTTGTCACCGGCCAGTGGCTCGAACATCCCGCGCAGGCCATCCACCAGGCGCGCCACGTGGGTGTTTTCCGGGCGCACGTCCAGCTTGCCGGCCTCGACCTTGGAGATGTCGAGGATGTCGTTGATAAGGTTGAGCAAATCGTTGCCCGCCGAGTAAATCGACTCGGCAAACTTGACCTGCTCGGCGCTGAGGTTTTCCTGGGGGTTCTCCGCCAGCAGCTTGGCCAGGATCAGCGAACTGTTGAGGGGCGTGCGCAGTTCGTGGGACATGTTGGCCAGGAACTCGGACTTGTACTTGCTTGAACGCTGCAACTCCAGGGCGCGCTCTTCGAGCTGCACTTGGACCAGGCTCAACTCGCCGTTTTTCACGTCCATGGCATCGCGCTGCTCCGCCAGGGCCAGGGCCTGCTCGGCCAATTGTTCGTTGGTTTGCTCCAGCTCCACTTGCTGGGTTTCCAGGTGAGCCTGGGATTCCTTGAGGATGCGTGATTGTTCTTCCAACTCTTCGTTGGCGGTCTTGAGTTCTTCCTGCTGCACTTGTAGCTCTTCGTTGAGCTGCTGGGTCTCGGCCAGCACCTCCTGCAAGCGCTGGCGGTAACGGGCAGCTTCGATGGAGGTGCCGATGTTGTCGGCGATCAGCTCCAGCAGCTCCACATCGCGGTCGGTGAGCGGGCGCAAGAAGCCCAGCTCCAGCGCGCCGTTGATCTGCTCGTCGTTGCTCAGGGGCACCACCAGCACACTGCGCGGGGTGCCTTCGCCCAGGCCGGAACTGACCTTGAAGTAGTCCTCGGGTACGTCATCGAGGCGGATCAAACGGTCCTGGGCCACGGCTTGGCCGAGCACGCCTTCACCGACGAACACCGTCTCACCGTGCGCTTCCTGCTCGCGGGAGAAGCCATAGGACGCCACCCGGCGCAGGCCGCCGTGCTCTTCGCGTACGTACATGGCCGCCACGGCGCTGCCCAGGTACTGGGCGCAGAACTGCAAAATATTGCGCCCCAGAATATTGAGCGTCAGTTGCCCCAGCACCTGCTCGGCCAATTCGGTCTGGCCATTGCGCAGCCAGGCCTGCTGTTCCAGGCGTCGCGCACTCTTTTGTTGGGACGCCAGGTTTGCGCTGTAACTGGTTGAAAGATTGACCAAATCGCGGCGGCCGATAAACGCCAGCAACCCGCTGATGCCCAACACGAACAGCAAATACAGGCTGATGGTCAGAATCGTGGTGTGGCGCACGTCTTCGTTGCGGTTGACGCGCAACTGCTGCTCCATGGCCACGAAAGTGTCGAACTCACTGCGCACCTCATCGGTCAGACGCTTGCCACGCCCGGCCTGCACCGCGCCGCGGTAATCACCATTGGCACGGCGCAGGTTAATCATCTCTTGGGCGAAGTTGTCCCACTCGGCCTGCAAGGCTGCCAGGCGCTTGAGGCGGTCAACCTGGGGCGGGTTGTCGGCCACCAGTTCCTGCAAACCCTTAAGGTCGGCCATGATCCGCGGCCGCGCCACTTCATAGGGGTCAAGGAAGTGCTCGTCGCCGGTAATCAGGAAGCCGCGCATGCCGGTTTCCTGATCGATCATCAGCTTCACCGTCTCATTGGCGTTGTTGATGACCCGGTCGGTGTGCTCCACCCACTGGATCACCGACAACAAATAGGTAATCAGGGAGACGAAAAACACCGCGCTCAGCACGCCAACGCCCAGGGGCAGGCTGACGTTGCGGCTCAGGAGTTTGCGAAAACTCTGTTCATCGACCGACGGCGAAAGGGTCATGTGCAGGCCTTGGTGAAGGGTTAAAAACCAGGGAGTTTGCCCCATGCACGGGCAAAGCAGCTATTTTTCTGACAATGTTAGGCGCATTTTCCTATGCGTCACTGCCAGAAATCACGCGCAGCGGTTATTCTGAGCCTGCCTGTACGGTCGGATTTTTTTGTACAACTTCAGGAACTTGTGACAATTGGCGGCTTACTTAAGCAAGAAGCCGATCCATCGCAGCGCCGGCACACCTTTTTCCTTTATCGAGAGCCCGACCATGTCCACCACTGCCTCCACCATCCTCGTCGTCGAAGACGATCAAATCGTGCGCATGCTGATTGTTGATGTCTTGGAAGAACTGGCATTCAAGGTGCTGGAAGCGAAAAACGGCCAAGCGGCGCTCGAGCTGGTGCAGGACCGGGGCCAGACCATTGACCTGCTGATGACCGACGTCGGCCTGCCGGACATCGACGGCAAGAAACTGGCCATCCAGGCCCAAGGGTTTCGCCCGCAATTGCAGGTGTTGTTCGCCAGCGGCTACGCCGAAAACCTGGTCGTACCCGACGGCATGCACCTGATTGCCAAACCCTTCTCCATCGACCAGTTGCGCGACAAAGTCAGTGCCATCCTCGCCCTCCGATCCCAGGCGCCGTGCGCGCGGTAAGGCTTATGTAGCAAGCGGGCTCGCCCGCGCTCGGCTGCGCAGCGGCCGTAAAAACCGGCGAGGCGCCGTACCGCTGAAGGGGCGCCATGCACCCCGGCGCGGGCAAGCGCGCCTGCTACAAAAAAGAGTTCGTGTGGTTTAATTGCGACCTTTTCGCGTCCTGCGCCCTGCCCGTTCCTAGGAATTCCCTGATGATCCCGTCTGCCACCACCCAAGTGCTGGTCATTGGCTATGTGTGGCCCGAGCCGCGTTCTTCGGCCGCCAGCGGCCATGTCATGCAAATCCTCGAAGTTTTTTTGCAGCAAGGCTGGGCGGTCACCTTCGCCAGCCCCGCAGGGCCCGGAGAGCATAAGGCCGACCTAACCGCCCTGGGCATCCGCGAATGCCCGATCGAGCTCAATAACAGCAGTTTCGACGACTTTGTCCGCGAACTAGCCCCCGATATCGTGCTGTTTGACCAATTCATGATGGAAGAGCAGTTCGGCTGGCGCGTCGAGCAGCAGTGCCCCGACGCCTTGCGCGTGCTGGAGACATCTGACCTGCAAAGCCTGCGCCACGCCCGCCACCAGCGCCTCAAGGAGCGCCTCAAGGCCAGCGATGACGGTGACGATTTCAGCCAGTTGTTCGCCCAGGCCCCGCAGGACGAGTTCCGCCTGATGGCCGATACCGACCTGGCCAAGCGGGAAATCGCCGCGCTGTACCGCTGCGACCTGAACCTGATGATTTCCGAGGTGGAAATCGAGTTGCTGGTAAATCAGTTCAAGTTACCGCGCACCTTGCTGCACTGCTGCCCGCTGATGCCCGACAGCCCACCCCACCACTTCGTGCCGTTCGAGGAGCGGGCGCACTTTTTGACCATCGGCAACTTCCGCCACGCGCCCAACTGGGACGCAGTGCTGTGGATGAAGACCAGCCTGTGGCCATTGATCCGCCAGCAACTACCCGGCGCCCAGCTGCACATCTACGGCGCCTACACCCCGCCCAAGGCCACCGCCCTGCACAACCCGGCCCAGGGCTTTCACGTGATGAACTGGGCCGAAGACGCCTTGCAGGTCATGAGCGCGGCACGCATCTGCCTGGCGCCGCTGCGTTTTGGCGCCGGGATCAAGGGCAAGATCGTCGATGCCATGCTCTGCGGCACGCCCAACGTCACCACCCCCATCGGCGCCGAAGCCATGGCCGGCGACCTGCCCTGGCCCGGGGCCATTGCCGACAGCGCCAGCACCCTGGCCGCCGCCGCCGTGCAGTTGTACCAGGACCGCGCCCTGTGGACCGAGGCGCAACAGCGCGGGCGGGATCTGCTGGCGGCGCGCTACAGCAAGCAGGCCCATGGCGCGGCCCTGATCGAACGCTTGCAAGCCTGCCGCCAGGACCTGGCGCAACGTCGGCGCGATAACTTCACCGGCAGCATGCTGCGCCACCATCACCACAAAAGTACCCAGTACATGGCGCAGTGGATCGAGGCGAAGAACCGCGCCGGCCAGTGATCCAGAGGCGATTTTCACGGGCGCTTTACTTCATTTTAACGGGGCGCACAAGCTGTCAACTCTGACAGTTGCGGCCCCGTGCCAGTACCGCGTAGGTTCAGGTCACCCACTCCGGGCTCAACCCAAGGAATGACCATGAACAGCCAATGGAAGGCTCGCGACTTAACACGCCCGTTGTTTTTCAGCCTCTGCGTTGTCTTGCCCCTGTCCGCCGCCCACGCCATCAGCCTGCAAGACGTCGGCCCCACCGGCCCAGGGCAAACCGAAGCGTTGAGCGTCAATTTCAACGGCGACATCGTCGGCTCACAGCTCTCCACCGCCGCCAACAGCCAGGTGTGGGTGGCGACGCTGCCCAACCCGGCCGTGTTCCTCAAGCCGTTGATCGCCAACACCCAATGCGACACCACTTTTCTGCGGGTAGCCAACAACCGCACCATCGTCGGCGTTTGCCCCGGTTTGCTGGGCGGTAAGCAAGGGGTGATCTGGAATGCCAGCAACCCAGCGGCCAACCCGACGCGGCTGATGCCTTTGCTGCTGCCAGAGGTCGGCTTGCGTAGCAACCCCACCGCGATCAACCGCAATGGCGAAGTGGCTGGCGTGAGCATCGGCGCCCTGGGCACCAAGGCCGCGGGTTGGCCGGCGGGCAGTGGCACCGCGTTCGCGATCTCCAATATTTTCGATGGCTGCATGCCCGTTGACCTCTCGGAGGTCTACAGCAACGGCAAACCGGTGGTAGCCCTCAACTGCCCCAACGCCTCTGGTGCGATGCGCGGCCACGCGGCCGTCAACGGCGCCGGTGGCTACACCCACACCCTGCTGCCGGTGCCCGCCGGCGCCAGCCGTTGCGTGGCGGTAGGGGTCAATAACAACTTCCAGTACACCGGCACCTGCTACTTCCCGGGCAATGTCACCAAAGCCACGTTTTGGAACAACGCCACCGCCACCCCCAGCACCTTTGCCCTGGTGCCCGGCGTGACCAGCACCACCGCGTTCGCCCTCAACGAGACCGCCAAGGTCTATGTCAGCTACCAGGACACCTCGGGCAACCCGGCCGCCGCCTATTGGGACCCGGTGGGCAGTTTTGTCACCGTGATCCCCCCGCCGCCCACCTACAACAACGTGTACCTGGCCGATATCGCCCAGGACACGATCAAAGTCGCCTTCAACAGCTACGCCGCAGGGTTCTACCGCTGCGCCATCTGGAGCCCCTCGGCCGGCACACAGATCATCGATAACCTGCTGGCGGGTAACGCATGCCGCCTCTACGCCATGTCCACCAATGGCCAATACGTGGCGGGCGGGGCCACGGATAACACCGGGGTGAGAAAAGGCGTGATTGCCATCACCCCGTGAACGTTCATCAGCCCGGTGCCGAGTGCCACGGGCAGGCCTGGCATTAAAACCCCAGGCCTGCCCGCAACCTTCCTACAACAGCGAAAAGTTGTAGCTGACGATCACCCGGGTTTCATCCATATCCCGGGCAAACTTCTCGTAGTTACTGCGGTAAGTGGCGTTGCGTAAGCGCAGGCTGACGTCCTTGAACGTGCCGCTTTGCACGATGTACTTGAGTTCGCTGTCGCGTTCCCATTCCTTGCCTGGCTGGTCGCTGCCGGGGACTTTGATGTGGTCGCCGCTGACGTAGCGGGTCAGAAAACTCAGGCCGTTGAGGCCGATGGCCTTGAAGTCGTAGTCGTAACGCAGTTGCCAGGAACGCTCCTGGGCGGCGGCAAAATCGTTGACCTGCACGTAGTTGACCAGGTTGGGGTTGCTGCCATCGAGGTACGGCATTGAATTGTCGCCGTTCATGCGCTGCCAGCCGACGCTGACTTTATGGCCGTTGAGGCCGTAGCCCAGCATCGTGCTGAGGGCGCGGTTATCGATGCGCCCGGCGTTGGCAGCGCCGCTGTCGGCGCTTTTGAGCAAGCGCACATCGGCGCTCAGGCTGCCGGCGCCCAACGGTTGGTTAGCGAGCAGGCCGATGAAGTGCTGGCGGTAGATGTCTTCCAGTTCGGCGTAGTGGTACTGGCCGCTGAGGCGCTCGTTGAAGCGGTAGTCCAGGCCGTACATGTCAAAGTGCTCGGCGGTAACGTTGCAGGCGTAGCGCTTGTTCTTGCAGTGCACGCGGATGTCCTGGGCGTCGGTGGAATCCCGGGCGGTGTAGTGATCCAGGCGCGCAGCCATCACGGTCAGGTCCTTGACCTCGCGGGAGCTGAGCATCGCGCCATTGAACATCGTCGGCAGCAGGCGCCCGTCGTTGTACTTGAGCAGTGGCAGGTCGGGCAGCAGCGCACCGTACTTCACGACGGTCTCGGAGACCCGGGCCTTGGCGGTCAGGCCCAGCTTCGCGTATTGGTCCTTGGAACCGCGCGGGTTCTGCCCACTGGAGGGCAGCAGGCCGCTGTTGCTGCTGTCGGCGCTGGAGTCGAGCTTGAGGCCGAGCATGCCCAACGCATCCACGCCAAAGCCGACCGTGCCTTGGGTGTAGCCCGATTGCAGGTTGAGGATAAAACCCTGGGCCGCCTCTTCACGCTTGGATGCACCCTGGTCGCTGGCGGTGTGGCCGTCGCGAAAGTCCCGGTTGAAGTAGACGGTGCGCGATTCCAGCTTGGCGCTGGCGTCATCGAAAAAGCCCGCGGCCCGCACCTGGGCAGTAAAACCGGCGCACAGCAGCAGCGCACCGAAACCCAGGGTCTGGCGCGCGGGGGTGAAGCAAAAAGGGGGACGCATGCAAAAAGCTCCAGCGGTATTGCCTTGCACCAGGCCTGGCCCGGCGCAAACAACGGTCCGTCCAACGCGGCGCAGTGCCGTGAAGGAAGGTTCAAATCAAAGGGGTGAAGGCAAATGATGGCAGAAGGCTTGTAGGTACCCCACCCGACCTTAGTCGCAAACGGCGACGGCTGTGGTTTGCATTGCCTCGGCCGGCCAGTAAGAATGCCCACCCCCATGCACCGCGCAATCCCACCCGCCAGGAGGCCTTATGCGCTTATCGATACGCTCCCTTCCCACTGCCCTATTGCTGGCAACGGCCTGCACCCAGGCCCTGGCCGCCAAGCTCGAAGACGTGGCGCCCTATCCCAAGGCCGACAGCGGTTTCACCCGCTCGGTAATCCGCCTGCCCGAGCAAAGCCAGGAAGACAACTACAAGGTCGAGATCCTCGCCGGCAAAACCCTGGAGGTAGACTGCAACCGCCAACGCCTGGGCGGCGACCTGCAGGAAAAGAACCTCGAAGGCTGGGGTTACCCCTTCTATCGCCTCGACAGTGTGATCGGCCCGATGAGCACCCAGATGGCCTGCCCCGACAGCAAGGGCAAGTTCGCCTTCGTGCCGGTGGTCGGCGACGGTTACCTGCTGCGCTACAACAGCAAACTGCCCATCGTCATCTACGCGCCCAAGGACATCGAAGTGCGCTACCGCGTCTGGTCGGCTTCGGCCAGCGTCGGCAAAGCCGTGGCCGAGTAAGCCGCGTCGTACACCGCCGCACGCTCGGCGACGTGGCGCAGGCTGTCGAAATTGATGTTGGCGCCGGAGTCGATCGCCACCAGGGTCTGGCCACAGGCCCCGGTGCGCGCCACGTACTGCTTGATCCCCGCCACCGCCAACGCACCCGACGGTTCAGTGATGGAGCGGGTGTCGTCGTAGATGTCCTTGATGGCCGCGCACAGTTGGTCGTTACTCACCGTCAGCACTTCGTCCACATGGTTGCGGCACACCTCAAAGCCATAGGCGCCGATCTGCGCCACCGCCACGCCATCGGCGAATGTGCCGACGCTGGGCAGCACCACCCGCTCCCCGGCCGCAAGCGCCGCGTGCAGGCATGCCGAATGCTCGGATTCGACGCCGATGATGCGGATCTCGGGCCGCAGGTATTTGACGTAGGCGGCGATACCGGCGATCAAGCCACCGCCGCCCACCGGCACGAAGATCGCGTGCAGCGGGCCCGGGTGCTGGCGCAGGATCTCCATGGCCACGGTGCCCTGGCCGGCGATCACGTGGGGGTCGTCGAAGGGCGAGACAAAGGTGCAACCACTGTCCTCGGCCAGGCGCAGCGCATGGGCCAGGGCAAAGGGGAAGCTCTCGCCGTGCAGCACTGCGTTGGCACCGCGGCTGCGCACGCCGAGTACCTTCAACTCGGGCGTGGCGCAAGGCATCACGATAGTGGCCTTGATGCCCAGCTCCCGCGCCGCCAGCGCCACGCCCTGGGCATGGTTACCTGCCGAGGCGGTGACCACACCCCGCAGCCGCTGCGCCGGGGTCAGTTGCACCAAGCGGTTGTACGCCCCGCGGATCTTGAAGGAAAAGGTCGGTTGCAAATCTTCGCGCTTGAGCAGGACTTGGTTGCCCAAGGCTTGGGACAACGCCGGCGCCGCTTGCAACGGCGTACACACGGCCAGATCGTAAACCGGTGCGGCGAGGATTTTTTTCACGTAGGACTCAAGCAGGTCGGGTCCGGGGGTGTGGTCGGGCATGAGGCGCTCCTGGTGCTTGTGCAAAGCCCTGGAGACAGAAAGAGAAAACCCGCCTCTAGGGCGGGTTGGGTGCAGCCGTCAGCTAACCCGCCAAATAAGGAATGGCGGTAATAATGCTGGGCTGGCTACGCAGTACGGGGAAAGTCATGGGCTGAACTTAAACCGCGCCATGATGGCGAGTCAATGGCCAATTTCCCCCGCCGCTATTGCAGGCCCACCCGATACAGGGCGCCCTGGTCTTCGTCGGTCAGCACATAGAGGTACCCGTCCGGGCCCTGGCGCACGTCGCGGATGCGCGACTTCAGCTCGCCGAGCAAACGTTCTTCATGCACTACCTGGTCGCCGTCGAGTTGCAGGCGGATCAGCTCTTGCGAGCCCAATGCGCCAATGAACAGGTTGTGCTGCCAGGCCCTGAAGCGATCGTGGTCATAGAACGCCATGCCACTGATGGCTGGGGATTTTTCCCACACATGGTGCGGCGCCAGGGTGCCTTCGACGCGGCTTCCCTGGGCTTCGGGAATCGCCAGCCCCGAATAGTTGACGCCATGGGTGGCCAGGGGCCAGCCGTAGTTGCTGCCACGCTCGACGATGTTCACCTCATCGCCGCCACGGGGGCCGTGTTCGTTGACCCACAGGGCGCCGGTCCAGGGGTTGAGGGCCGCGCCCTGGGGGTTGCGGTGGCCGTAGGACCAGATTTCCTCGCGCACGCCGGGTTGGCCGACGAAGGGGTTGTCGTCCGGCACCTTACCGTCGGGGTACAGGCGCACCACCTTGCCTTGCAACTTATCCAGGTCCTGGGCGGTGGCCCGTTCGTTGTTTTCCCCCAGGGTGATGAACAAGGAGCCATCACGGTCGAACACCAGGCGCGAGCCGAAGTGGTTGCTGGTGGACAGCTTTGGGGCCTGGCGAAAGATCACCTGGAAGCCCTTGAGGCCGCTCAAATCTGCGGCCAGGCGCCCGCGCCCCACCGCCGTGCCGGCCTTAGCGCCCTCGCCGCCGCCCTCGGCGTAGGCCAGGTAGACCATGCGGTCGTCCTTGAAAGTGGGCGACAGCACCACGTCCAGCAAACCGCCCTGGCCCTTGGCCCAGACCTCGGGTACGCCGCTCAGCGGCTTCGACACCTTCCCCGCCGGGTTCACCAGGCGCAGGTTGCCCGCACGCTCGGTGACCAGCATGCCTTGCCCCTCGGGCAGGAACGCCAGCGCCCAGGGGTGTTGCAAATCGCCCGCCACGCGGGTCGCGGTGAGCGGGCCGAGCTCGCTGTGCAATGGGGTTTCTGGTGCTGCCAGGGCAGGTGCAGCACCTGCCAACAACGCGCCAGCACAGAGGCTGACCAAAAGGGTTTTACGCAACATGTACAGTTCCTTCTAAAAAATTTGCTTAACGTGCCGGGTGAGCCGGCGTTTGCAGGCGGGGTGCGGGCGCGGTGTTGTCCGGGGTACGCGGGTAGCCGTTGCCGACGCCACCGTTGGGCACGCTCGGCGAGCGGGGCACCGGCACCGTGTTCGGCGCCCGCAGCGGCGGCGCGCTCGGTTGCGTGCCTTGCAGGCTGTTGGGGTTGGCCCGGCGAATCGGGCTGTTGTAGGGGTTGGAGCTATTGGCCCCCGGCAGGTTTTGCGCCAGCCACAGGGGCGTTTCAGCCTGGGCCAGGGCGGCCATGGCCCACAGGCTCAAAGCAAGTACACAGCGGTTCATGGCTGCCTCACAAACACGGGAAGACACAGGCTTGGAGAACAGACTAGGCGCGCGGTTCGAATTTTAAAGCGAACAGTGCCGGGCAGATGTAACAAGAACTGTGGCGACTGGCGGCCTAAGGCTGAATGGCGGCCGCCGGGCCACGATGGGAGGGAGTCAAATGAGGATGAAGATCGCCAGCAGTGCGCCGAAGATCGCCCACTTTTCCAGGTAATAGCGTGCGCGATTGCGTTTTTTCAGCTCTTTGCCCCGCAAGCGGATCTTGTACAGGCGGGTAAAGGCGCGGTTAAGCCCGCCGGTCTTGTCCCCGGCATCGTTGGGCGCACCCGCCGCCGCCATCACGGTGCGGCTGAACCAGCGGTTGAACGCCGCCGCCCAGCGATACTTCATCGGCCGTTCGACGTCGCAGAACAGGATGATACGGTTCTGTGACGTGGTGTTTTCGGCGTAATGGATAAAGGTTTCGTCGAACATCACCGCCTCGCCGTCGCGCCAGTGGTAGCGCTCGCCGTCGACCTCGATGTAGCAACCCGGGTCGTTGGGGGTGTCCAGGCCCAGGTGATAACGATAGGAACCGGCGTAAGGGTCGCGGTGGCGCACCAGTTTCGACCCCGGCGGCAACTCGGCGAACATCGCCGCCTTGATGCTGGCAATGCCTTGCACTAACTCCGTGGTGCGCGGGCACAGCTTCATGGCCGAGGGGTGGCTGTCGCCGTACCACTTGAGGTAGAAGCGCTTCCAGCCGCTTTTGAAGAACGAGTTGAACCCCACATCGTCGTACTGCTGCGAGCGCTTGATCTCACCGGCCCTGAGCAGGTTCTGCCCTTCGCGGCGGATTTCTTCCCAATGGGTTTGCAGCGCCTCAAGCTCGGGGAATTCGGCCGGGTCCAGGTACGGGCGGTTGGGCTTTTTTGAGAACAGGTAAAGAAAGCAGTTGATCGGCGCGAGGAAGGTGGAATGGTCGCTTAACTGGCGGCCGATCTTATGCCGCACACGGCCGCGAAAATGCACATAAGCGATGGATACAAGGTAAAGGCTGGCGATGATGAGTTTCACGGTGTAGGTCACAAGTCAGAGAACAACAGGCTGCTGTAAAAAATGCAGCGTCCGAAAGCGAAAATTCCGGCAATGAATGAGGACAAGCGAGGCTCGGATATCACCATTCAATAGCCAATGGCCGTTATTTAGCCACAATCTGTAACAACAGGTTAACGCTCAATTGTTAAAGACTGTCCGGGACTTTCGCCGGGTAGACATCCGCGCATTAGCCTGCGCAACGGCCACTCAGGGGTGCCAACCGGGCGGGCAACCGTCGGCAAAAGAGTGGGATTGCGGCTGCAAGGCCGGTTGCACCGGCTGATCGAAGCTGCCCAGTAACAGCGCCACCACAGGCTCGTCGTCCAGTGCGCCCAGGGTGCTACCGCACACGGGGCAGAAGGCGCGGCTCGAATAGTCCGAGGACCGGTAACGCGCAGGCTCACCGCCCTCGCCCGTCCACTGCACCGCGCCTTTGGGGAACTCCACCCAGCACAGGGTCAAGGCCCCGGAATGGCGCTGGCAGTTGCGGCACGAGCAACTGTGGGGGTTGAGCGCCTCGCCACGGGCGGCAAAACGCACCCGCCCGCACAGGCAACCTCCTTCGTACACCGCCGCGCTCACGCCTTGACCGCCGTCAGGGTGTAGCTCATGGGCAACTGCGCCACCTGGTCTTCGTACTGGTCGTAGAGTTCCTCCCGGTTGGAGTGCGGGTACTCCTTGAAATGGCTGATCTGCAACCCGGCGGCGATGGCGGCGCCGAAGATGTCGCCCAGGGTGTGCACGAACCAGTAGGACGCCGGGCTTTTACCCTCGGCCTTGCCCTCGTAGACGATGGCTTGCTCCTGCACGAATGGCTCACGGCGGAAATACGAGGTGGCCAAGGCAAAGGGCTCGGCGGCTTCAGGCTCGAACATCTCCAGGAACGGGTGGGTTTCATAGATCACCAACGTGCCGCCGACCTTGAGGGTGGCAGCCACCTGGGTAAAAAACCCGGCGATGTCCGGCATCCAGCCCAGCACGCCGATGGTCACCAGCGCCAGGTCGAAGCGATTGTGCAGCTCAACCGGCAGCGCATAGACGTTGGCTTCCACCAACTCCAGAGCGTGGGGCGAACGGGCCGTTAACTCACGGGCCTGCTCCAGGAACTCATGGGCTTGATCCACCCCCACCACATGGCGCGCGCCCAAGCCGAACAGCGACAGGCACTCGCGGCCATTGTTGCAACCCAGTTGCACCGCCTCCTTACCCGCCACCCCAACACCCAGCAGCACCTCGCTCAGCGTTTCATCCAGGCAGGAAAACCGCGGGCCGGTGACGTCCGCCAACAACCGCTGCCAACCCTCGGTGCCCTTATGGTGCCGGGCCGAGTCGTTCCAAGCGTCGCGGTTGCTGGTGATGATGCGCGGATCGTGTCTGTCCATGAGGGGATGCTGTCCTTGAGATATCACGGGGCCGGGCTTCAACGCTGCTGACAAGCCACCGCACAGCGCACCGCCTCCGGCAAAGGGCACAGTTGTAAAGACTGCGCGGGGAAATGGCAATGTGAAATCACCGGGACAGTGTCGCTTAGCTTGATTTGCAGCCGCCAACAGCGCTGCTCCGGCCTGAATACAGCTCCCGCCCTAACTCTTTAGCGCTTAGCCAGGGCCCTACGAAGACCCGAACACCATCAAACCTACAAGGCATTCCTTTTATCTATCCCTCTCTGCAGGATCATGACGTAGTGCTATCATTCGCGCCGGACAAGCATGACTTTACACAAGAAACCGCGAGCAACTTCACTAGTTAAGAACAAGCTGCTCTCTATGTAGTTATTACCCACAAAAGCCGAGCAAATTCAAAGGAGCAATAAAATTAAACCAAGAATAAAGGAGCTAGATTTCGCTAAGATGGTAGCGATTTGGCTTGTGATACTAACACATGTCATCGAACATTCTGGAATAGCTGACTACACAAGGATACTCAGACCTCTGCTCTACTCAATAGATAGAGTTGGCGTTCCAATTTTTCTAATGTGTATGGGCGCACTTTCTGTCAGCTACAAAGGCGAAATCCCATTTGAAAAAATATTTAAGAGATTCCTTCAGCTAAGTGTAATTTTAGTATCTTTTTCCATACTAACCAATGCAATCTATCTGCTTATCGATGGCAAGCCTCTATATAATGCAATTGCATTATCCATCAGATGGAGCAACGTGATCTTACATGGCAGCGCAGGATACGCCATACACCTGTGGTATTTAATTATGTTTCTTCCACTTTATTTACTTACACCTTTCTTGATAAAAATGATTTCACTTTGCAGCGAAAAAGAGGCCAAAATATTCCTCGCGCTCTGCTTTGTATTTGGACCAATCTCCAGCGTTATCTTCTCTATTACAGGGAAAAATTTGCTGAGCGAGATGAGCAGCCACTTTACGGGGACCTATGTATTTTACGTACTAGCAGGACATCTGATTTTCCACAACAATCTTTTAAATAAAGAACCCAAACAAGCAAAACGCACAGGTATTATTTTGTTTCTAGCAGGAATCACCTCAACTGTAACCCTACTAGCTCTTTGGCCGTCTTTATCCGACCCGCTTTTATGGTACTCAACCTCCCCAACCATCGCCATATCCTCTATAGGGGCTTTTTTATTCATAGTCTCGGCATTCAAAAATAAAGAAGTAAGAACTGCAGAGTACTTTTCATCCAACTCATTTGGCGCCTATCTATCACACTTTGCACTGATACTTATCGCATCATACTTGATAAAAGCATTTGCACCCGAAACATCATCATCGATAAAGGCGCTTCTATTACTCTTAGCAGCGTCAATTAGTTTCCCCTTAACTTGGGCGCTGAGAAAAAACCGAGTGGCAAATTATTTCGTATCTTAATCCCCAAGAGCTCTCACACTGGATTGACTTCTGTGGAAGACAGTCAATCCTTGAGCGCCATCTTCAGCGATGAGAACAATTTCGTCAGGCGCGGCTAGGGAAACGACGAAAAGGCTGAAATTGTGTGTCCTGATGATGTCGCCCCCCTGCTCTGCTATCGTGCCGCCCTCAAAGCGCACTGCAATGGAAGTACCGAAGAATGGACTTATGCAAAGCCCTGGCGATTGCCCTGCTGGCGTCGATCGGCACACAGGCCACGGCAGCCGAAAACAACAACCCGTTCCAAGCCGCGCTGATGCTTACCACCATCGTGCCGGCCGTCATCATCTCTGGCGCTACGGCAGCCACATCCAGCATTCCTGATCTTTTCAAGTCAGCCAAAGGCGATGCACTGGCGTTCATTGGCTCTGACGGCCAGATCCGTGGCGCGGAGTTTGAGCAGGCGTCCCGGTACTACCGTTCGGCCTACCGCTCTCCCCTGATGTCCGACGCGCAGTTGGCCCAGGCCATCGCGACCACTTTCTAAAAAAACTCCCGAACCCGGCCCAGCGCCATTTTTGGGGGGGCGGCCTATCGGTGCTTACCCGCTCCCGCTTACTCCTTGCGAGGACCAGGATGACATTTACGGTCGGTGCGTATGCCTGTGCGCCAAGCAAGGGAGGTATGTGGATCAGGACGAGCAGTGTTACAATCGCGCTCTTTAAGTCCGCACTTAGCGCCCTCGGTCTCCGCGAGCGGTGCCAATACGACACGCGCCACACCTACACGACGATGTGCCTGACGGCCGGAATGAGCCCCGCGTTCATTGCCAGCCCACTTGGCCACAGCGTCGAGATGCTGCTTTCAACCTACGCCAAATGGCTCAGCTCTACCTGCGACTGCAGAGAGCTTGAGACGCTGCCGGTTCGTTACGAACGGGCCCCACGTTGGCCAAGGACGAAGGCTCCTACTCAATACATCGCTGAAACCCCAGCAGGATAAGCAATTGATCTCCACAGCTAACATCACGATGCGGTACAAATCGCGTTTTCGTGATGATCGCTGCTCAATGTTTGCTGGCTGAAGTCAGCGTGAGTAATCACCAATATCCCAGAGTTATTCACCCGCTGGTTCCCGGCATGGTCCCGGTGGGTGATTAATGTCCTATGCCGATTCGACATAACTCCCCTCGCCCAGCGCCCTGCCGATTGTATACAAAGCTATTTGTGTAACTCCCTCACATACGCCTGGCAAGCCCGCAATGCGATCAATCCTTGGTCGCCGGCATTGGTGATGCTGATAATTCGTTGAGCATGCGCTGGGTCAAGTCGGGCGCGCGTTCTTCCATGAACCACGCCGCCGGCGCTAGGGTCGGTTGGCACTGCGCAGCCACTGGCTGAATCCGTGGTGTCGAGTAGGACTGACAGCCGCAGATCAGCAGTAGCAAGACGGTCACGCAGGCGAGTCTGGTTTTTCTGGGCATCGGATAATTCCCGGTAGTGGAGTTGGTCGCTGTCGGCCAGGCGCTGCTCCAGGGCCAGGCGTTTGTCCTGCTCGGCGCGGGCTTGGGTTGCTGCGGCATTGCTGAGGGTGGCCAGGACGCTTTCGTGGGCCAGGGCCTGATCCGATAGCCGCTTTCCGTAGCGCCAGTCCTGCATCTGCCAGGCCGCCGCCCCGCTGCCAGCCATCAGCAGCAGGATCAGCGCCGTCCAGCCAGCAAGGCGCCAGGTGGCGGGAGTCATGCCAACACCTTTAACGCCCGGTCATACAGCGCCTTGCGATCCGCCAAGCCGTTGGTGCCGCCGTTGATCCGCTTGGTGATGAGCAAGAAGTCACCCGCATCCGCCAGGGTGTTCAGCCCCGCCCGATGCCAGAACCACGCCGCCGACATGGCTGCGTGCTGGGGTTCCTCAAGCAGCTCGGGGTGCTTGAGCAGGTCCAGGCCCAGGGCGTCACCGCACGCCGCGTAGTTGGCCCGGCCGGTTACTTGGATCAGGCCGCGCCCGCGGAACTTGGAGCCGTCACCCGCGACGGTGTTGCCCAGATCCTTGCGCCCCTCATACCCGGCCTGCTGCTTGGTTGGCCCCCAGATCTCGCGCACGTAGCGCAGTTGGCCAGACTCATGGCCGATCTGTGCGATGAACGCGGCCACGCGCGCAGGCGTGACAATGCCGAACTTGCCCATGGCGGTGTTGAGGACAGGTGCAAAAACGCCGGCTTTGGCGCCGGCGTTGGGGAGGATCAGCAGCAGTTGCTGCGCGGTGATGGGCATTGGTTTTCTCCAGGCAAAGAAAACCCCGAACATGTCGGGGTGGCGTGGGGTGCCAGGCGGGTCAATCAGGCCAACCCTCTTCAAGCATATCGTCGGTGTAGGTGTCCTCCGCCAGCGCTACCAACAACTCCCGCTCCCGGTCAAAGCAGGCCTGGACATGCGCCCGCACGGCGGCAGCCATGGCGATTAGCTTCAGCCCATTCAGCTCAATGAAGCCGTCTGCGGTCTTCCAATGGCAGGTGTAGGCAGGATCAATCAGCGCCGCTACCGCCACCCCGGCAACCAGGGCCTGGCCGTCTCGACTGGTGTCGATGACAGAGCCTTCGACGACGACACCAGCCACCTCATGCTGGTAACGCTTAGCGGCGATCACCTCGGCTGTGCTGGCTGGGCCGCCTGGGCACGCAGCCTGGTAGGCGAGGTACCTCGGGTCGTCCTCATCCACCTGGCCCTGATGCGGATAGTCTGACTCATCCTGGACGCAGCCAAAGATGGCCACCACCAAGTCCTCGCTTGAGTCCGCAAATTGCACGTAGATGCTGCTCATTTCTTGCTCCCTAGAAGGTGTAGGCACTGCCCAGAAGTTGGAAAGTTGCCGTGGGCGCTGCGGTCGTGGCGATGTAGTACAAAACCTGCGGAGATATCAGCGGTACGTCATTGAACGGCGCTTGCCCCGTGGCGCCTGCCCCCACATAAGCGTTGAAATACTGCCCGGCTATGCCGCTGGCTGAGCCCGCAACGTCGATAGCGACCTGCGCAGCGGCGCTAGGCACAGCCACGTTTTGCCCCGATATGGTTTTGGCATTGAGGGGCACAAAGGCCGCAACTGAAAGACTGGTCAGCGTGAGTTGTTGCGTGGTGGTATTGAGCAGCGACACAAACGGAAAGTGAACTTTGCGGTCGGCCTGGTAGCCCACCACAAACCGGCGGCTGGCGTCGGTTGGCCAGACCGATATCAACGCCGAGGCCGTGTAGCCCGCTGGCATGTTGGCCCCGCCATAGACCTCGGGCTGGACTGCCGAGGTGGCATTGGTGGCGAGCAGTGCAGTTGCCCCGGCCACTGGATCGTAGATTGCGTACAGGCCAACAAACCCCGAAACCGGCGCACTACCGGTATCCATCCCTCCGGCTCCCGTGGTCGCCAAGTTGACGGCTTTAGAGAAACCCGAAAGCTTAAACTGCAAGCCGCTTTGGCTTGTCGAAACCACGATCTCATCAGCTGTAAGGCTGGCGGTCGCTAAGGCAGCCGTGACCGACATTTTCAGATTCCGCGCCTGCCCGGTAATGCCAATTGGTGTAGGACTTCTGCTGTAAGCCGCCACATACCAAACAGAGATACCCACTGTAAACAGCGTTAATTGCTCTCCCCTTAAAAGCGACATGGAGTTGTTAACGGTTGAACCAATCCGAATAGATCCCCCCGCAGCTGCGGCTACGGTGCAATCGGACAGAGCCACTATCGTGATCGCCGAGCCTTCAAGCAGCTGCGCTGCCGGGAGCGTGATGACGACACCCGTGGCATCTCCAAATACAACCTTACCCAGAGCCGTGCTTGTCAGCGTCAAGTTGGCGCTAGCTGATAGGTAGCCGTTGTAGTTTCCTAGTTGAGACAGGTTAACTGCTTGGGCGCTTTTCGAGGCGCTGGGCACCTGCTGCGCCCCACCACTGCTGGCCAGGATCACCCACGACCCGCCGCTCAGCGAGCTGTTGTACTGCAACCACGCATGGCCATTGGCGACCAACTCGCCGCCCTGGAGCGCTGCGTGTGCCGACCCGACGATGGGCTTGGCGCCCAGGCCGTTGGGGTTGAAGGTGCTGGCGCCGCTGTTGGCGGTCTTGATCTTGACCCGTACCACGGTGCCATCGGTCAGCGCGGTGATGGGCGGGGTGAAGGCCGCGGCGTAGACGTTGGCGGTGCCGGTATCGGCGGCATAGTTGGTGGCGTTGGCCTGGATCAGGGAGCGGATGGCTTTGACCAACTGGGTCAAGTCAGCCTCGCTGGGCGCCTGGCCACTGGCGGCGATGACGTTCAGCACCTCATCCGTGACAGAGTTGCCCCAGACCGACGGGATCAGCGAGCCCGGTGTGCCGGTCAGTTGGTTTTCGTCGACAAACTTCCCGCCCACCAGGCCGATGTTGGGCACGCTTTTCGGATAATCCACGGTGTTACCCCTTAGTCATAATTGATTCGAACGATGGTGTGGGCAGGCGCGGCGCGGCGTATCACGCACTCCAGCGGGTTGCCGGGGTTGGTGCCGAAGCGCTCGCCCCAGTAGCTGACGCCGAAGCGTCGCCCGGCCCGCTGGCGGCCACCGGTGTTGAGGGTCCACATGAACTGAGCATTCCAAGTGCCGAAGCGCGCCACGCCAAAACGAGAACGCCCCATACGGGGCGCTCGGTGTTCGGTGACGGTCGGGTTGGGGTAGCCCTGGCTCACGGCGACCTCGATGAAGTAGGCCGGGGTCTGGCCGCCGATCGCCACCAGCCGGCGGCGCACCGCCAGGCGGCGATCCTCGAAGGACGGGTTCAGCCCCAGGCAGGGATCGGGCAAGCCCATGACCTTTTCCCAGTCCGGGACCAGCTCGCTGACGCCGGCCGGGTCCATCTCGTTAAGCAGGTCCACGGCCCGGGCCTCGATGCGGGCGAACTCCACCGCTACACCGGTCAGCACCAGGTCAATTTCCGGGACCAGCTCCGGATCCCAGGCCGGGCCGGGGGGTAGCAGACCGCGCAGTTGGTCGCGGTATTCCTCCGCGGTTCTCAGGTCAACCATTGGATGCCCCCGAAGGTCAGCAACTGGTTGGTTTCGGCGGTGACATTGGCCACCGGCGCCACCAATTGGTGGTCGGTTTCGCCCGTGGCGCCGCTGATGGCCTCGGCGATGTGGGTAATCAGCAGGGTTTCGCCCAGCCCCGCCTCGCGGTTGTGCAGGTCAACCAACTGTGCCTGTACGGCGCTGCGCACTGCGGTGGTGTCCGGGGTCAGGCGGATGCGATACACCACCGGCACCGTGGTGGGAGCCAGCACGTACAGCTCGGCGGTGACCGGCCGCAGCGGGTCGATATGGGCCTTGACCTCCAGCAACTGCGCCGGCGTCGGTACCGGGTTGGCATCGCCATCGCGCATCACGAACAGCCCCACTGTACCTGGGCCCACGTACTTGCCCCGGCACCAGGCCCGGGTCACACCCGGCACCTCCAAGGCCCAAGTTTCGTAGTCGTCGGCCGAGCCGCCATGGGGAATGACCCGGTACGAACGGATCACCCGCGCGCGCAGGGATTCCAGGCTTTCTTCGGCAATGCCTCCGAGCAAGCCGGGAGCCAGGACGACGAAGGTACCCGCCACGCCTTCGACCGGTTGCACCAGAGTGAGGGCCAAGCCGGCATCAGCGTTGCCCAGGGCGCCCGCCTCGACCGCTTCCAGGCTGGCAGTATTGGTACCGGTTGCGGCGGTCAGGTTCACGGTGACCCGGTAGGTGCGGCCATCGCTGGCTTGCAGCACCGTATCGACGTCGAGCACCGCGCCGGCCGCCGCGGTGAAGCTGGCCGTGCCCACCGCTGGCTGTGCCGCCTTGCGCGGCTGGTTGAGACGCAGCGCGGCGACCCGCACCAGGGTGTCTTCGTCGGCGGTGTCCGGCAGCACTTGCTCGGCGATCCAATCGAGGTAACCGTACAAGCCAAAGGCCGCGCCACTCAAGGCGCGGGCCAGCACCTGGGCGTCGGAGCGGCGCAACGCATCGCTGGCCAGGTCGCTCTGGGTGCGGCCCACCAGCACCGGCAGTGTCGGGGTTTCAAACGGCATAGATCACCTGCCACAGTTGGGTTGGGTGGATGTGCATGCGGGCGCCGCCGGGCACGGTGAGGGTGACGCTCAGGTTCAGGCGATCGGTGTCCGCCTTCTCGGTGGCGATCTCCACTGCCAGAACCTGGCCGTCATCGAGCAGCCACTGCAAGGCCTCATGGGCGTAGAACTCGGCATCGCGCTGGGTGGCGCTGGTGAGCTTGACCCGGCGCAGTAGCCACAGGCGCGAGCCGATGCGGTCATCGGCCACGGTGGGGTAGCTGTCACCCCACCAGCCGTAGCGTTCGGCGTCATCAAACGGGTCGTCGGTGGCCGCGCGGCGCCAGGAAAACAGGCTGATGACCACGGCCCGCAGCAGGGAGGCCTCAAGGCTGGGGGAAATAATCATCGTCAGCCCCCGGCCGGCGCGCCGCTCTGGCCGCCGCCAGGCTGCACGTTGATGTGCACGTGGCCGACCTGGCTGATGCCCTTGGCGATCTGGTCACCCTGGGACACGATCTGCCCGGTCTGGGTGATGGTCGGCGTGTCGAAGTTCACCGCGGTCAGCGCCTTGATGTTGAGGGTGCTGGTCTCGATATCGATGATGCGCCCGCGCTTGAAGTGGATGCGGTCACCCTCATCGGTGTAGAGGGCCACCTCCCCCGGCGCCATCTCCTTGATCCGGTAGCGCCGGTCACTGGCGACAATCACCACGCCGTGGGAACGGTCGCCGCCGATAAAGGCCGTCAGCACCTCGGCGCCGGCCAGCGGGTTGCTGGTAAAGCCGTAGGGTTCCAGATGTTCCAGGCCATCCTTGACCTCGCCGGCGGTGAGGCGCGCTTGCAGCGCTTGCAGCTTTTGTTTGGCGTTGCTCATCACCACAACGCCGCGCACTAACAAATCCATCAGGCTCATTTTTTCGGCTCGTAGTCAGCAGGGATGAGGTATTCGAAGTTGTCGGCCTTGCCGCCCTTCTTCAATTTCCGGTCTTTGTGCGGGTCATGGGGTTCCGGTTCAAAGCCGTCCGGCGGGCCGACCACCATCTTGGTGACGGTGCCCTGCTCGCTCAGGCTGTAGGTGATCTCCGAGATCAGCATGTCGCGGTCAAAGCCGATGATCGGGTCGATGACCCGCACCAGCATGTTGTGCCGCCACAGCGCGCCATTGCTCTGCCGCCAGCCCTGCACCGTATAGGTGGTGCTCAGGGCCTTGCCCATGCGGGTGCCGCGCTCCCAGTTGGCCCGGGCCCCGGCCAGTTCATCGGTCATCTGCCCGGACTCCTGGATAATCAGCACCCGCTTGCGGGTGGTGCGATCGTCATTGAGGACGGCCGACACCTCGGAGGCCTTGGCACCGAACTCGTCGTCGGTGCCGCTTTTTTGCCCAAGCACCTGGTACTGGGAAAACACCCCGGAAAAATCCAGGGCCGCGTCTGCGGCCTTGAGGTTCTTGCCCAGTTCCAACGCATCCACCGCCCGCCCTTCGCTGCCGGGTTTGGCCAGCAGCACCCGGCCCTGGGCGTCGTCGGTGGAGAACACACGAAACAGGGTCAGCAAGCGGTCGATGGACTCGAACGCGGTTTCCCCGGGCTTGATGGTGTGGTCCGACAGCTTGGCGCTTTCCGGGATTTCGCTGCGCACGGTGATGTTGTAGGGCGCGGCCAGGGCCTTGACGATGCTCAGCACGCCCTGGCCATTCCATTGCCCGGGTTTGTTCACCGCGGCGCAGTCCACCAGGTCGGCCGTCAAGGAACGGCCAGTGATCGAC
This sequence comes from Pseudomonas sp. MF08875, assembly GCF_059862525.1. Taxonomy (NCBI): domain Bacteria; kingdom Pseudomonadati; phylum Pseudomonadota; class Gammaproteobacteria; order Pseudomonadales; family Pseudomonadaceae; genus Pseudomonas; species Pseudomonas sp. MF08875. Next base: position 123,751 of record NZ_JCBCUW010000004.1, on the reverse strand, counting down.
AGGGTGATCTGTTTGTCGTCGTAGCTGATGGGCGAGGCAAACACCCAGCCGGTGAGCACCAGGTCATCACCGATGCGCACCAGGCACTTGGCACCCTGGCGGATCGGGATCGCCACGGGCTGCCCGGGCCATTGCCAGGTGATGCTCAGGTTGAAGTCGCGGGCCTGACGTTCCAGGCCGGCGGAGATCTCGACGGACTTCCAGCCGCCATAATCCAGGCCGTCAACGGTCAGGCTGACGGCATTCGCAGTGTCGAGCATGGTTACTCCTGGGCGATTTTCAGCGGTAGCGGCGGCACGAAGCCGGGGTGGCGGATGCGGTTGCGCTGCACCACTTCGCCGCTACGGGTGGCGTCGCCGAAGCGACGGTAGGCCAGCACCAGAGCCGGCAGGGTTTCCGCCGGAGTGATGTCCACCAGGCGCACGCCGGACTCGGCCACGGCGGTCAGGTGCTTGAACAGCGCCTGGCGCAGCGTGTTGAGCGCCAGGTAATGCACCGGGTCGGCCTTAAGAGACGCCTCCCAGATCGCTTCGTTGAGGTCGTCGCGCAGCTCGATCACGTCATCGGCTACTGGCACCTCGGGCCGCTCTACCGGCTGGATGGCCTGCTGCTCCACCGAGGGTGTGGCTTCGACCGACACCGGTGCACGGCCACCGGCATGTCGCTGATGACCTGGGCCACCTGCACCAGCAGCGCGTCCTGCACCAGGTTGGCAGTGGCCTGGGCTGCCGCCACCGAATCCACACCGCCGATGGGGCTGACGGTGTTGATGCTGGTCACTGCCTCGACCTGCTGGGCGGCGGTGGCCACCGCCGAGCGATACACCGACTTGGCGCTGCTGCCCCCGCTGGAACTGGACTTGCTCTTGGAAAAGCTCAGGCCGATGAAGTCGCTGAAGTAGCTGGAGAACAACGCACTGAGGGCATCCGGTGCATTTATCAGCGACTGCACAAATCCGCTCAGGTTGGTGAACACCGCCACGAACGGCGCGAACTGCTGCTGGATGATGGCGTACACCCCCGACAGACTGTTGCGCAGCGCGATGATGCCCAGCCGCGCCTTGTCGACAATGGCCATCGCCGCCTTGTAGCGGCTCAGGGCCGACGCCAACAGGCCTTCCTTGGCCTTGACCACCTGCTGCTGGGTGTTGACCCGGCCGGTGGGGAACTTGCGCGGCTTGTCCGGGTAGAACGTCAGGTCGAAGCTGACCATACCGCCCTCGCGCCGGCCGTGGGTCATTTTGCAATCGCCGACCTTGACCTGCATCCGCCCCAGCCAGGGGTGCACCAACTCCCCCGAGCCTTGCGCTTCCAGCGCCTCCAAGAACTTGTCACGGCGCTCAAAGCAATCGTCACCGATGATCCACGCCGTCAGGGTGTGTACCTGCGCCTGCTTGCCCAGTGGCTCCCAGAACGGTTCGTCACGCTGGGGGAACTCATGCAGCTGGCCCTTTTGCCCAATCGGCACACCAGCCTGCTCGATCAGAAAGCTGATGCCGCGGAAAGAGGCCGGCAACAGCTCATCGCGCCATGTCTTCTTGTCCATGGGTTATCCCTTTTGCGCGCCTACGGTGCGATAGCCAACGCTGGGCTTGATGGAGAGGCCCGGCTGGTTGCTTTTCGGTTGGTCGATCCGGGTGCCTGGCGGCGCCCCGGTCAGGTTGATGTTGAGTTCGCCTTGCAGCTTGGGATTATTGTTTGCCGCGGCCTGCATCAGCAGGCTGCCTGGGGCGGGCATCTGTGCAGGCGGGCGCAACAGGCTGTCCGCCGAGGCGCCGCCCTGGGTGGTGTTGCGCCAGAACTGGCCACTTCGGGCGTTCTGTGCCGCGTTCTCGCGCAGCAGATCCCCGCTTCCGTCACCCGGCATCACCTCCGGCCCTAGCCCCGCCGCCACATTGCGTTGGCGTTGTGACTCGGAAAACGCCCTGGCCTTGCCGGTCGCCGACTCAATGATCCCTGGCCCTTCACTGCTGCCCTCGCCGGCACCGAAGAAACTCAGGATCGGTTCGATGATCGGCCGCAGTTTTTCCCACAACCCCTTGAACCATGCGGTGATGGGCTCCCAGTTCTTGATGATGATGCCCAGCGGCGACCAGTCGAACATCGTCTTCATAAAGTCGAGGGTCGGCACCGCCAGGGCCACCAGCACCTCCCACAATGCGCCAAAGAATTCCTTGAGCGGTTCCCAGTTTTCGATGATCCGCCCCAGCGGCGTCCAGGCTACAAAGGATTTGAACCACTCCCACACTGCCATGGCCGGGCCCTGAATTTTGGCCCAGACACCTTGGAGGTACGGCGCAACAGTTGACCAGTTGGCAATCATCAAGCCCGCCGCCAACGCAATCGCACGGACAATGAGCCCGACCGGCGACATCGCCATGACGGCGCTGAGCAACTTCGTGGCAACGACTGCACCCATAACCGCAACACGAAGAACACCAAACGCAATGCCAGCACCGAGAACACCCCGGATAACGCCAGGATGGGCAGCCGCCAACGCAGCAACCTGCGAGATGATCGGGCCGATGACTTTCATGACGTCGTTCAGCGGACCAAGGAGAGAGCCGCCGACTTCAATTCCCAGGCGTGTAACCCGGTTTTGCAGTAACCGCATGTTGTTTTCAGTTGTTGCCGACCGTGCGTCGTACTCCTTCTGCATCGATCCCGCGAAACCGGAACCTTGCGCCACGGCATTGAAGCTCTGTTTCAGCAGGTCGAGGTTGGTAAGGAGCGGGGCAATAGCTGTAACCGACTCCTGCCCAAAAAGCTGAGTGAGCAGCCCTGCCTGCTTCGCCGGTTCTACCTGGGCAATTCGCCCCAGGACATCCTCAATCGTGCCCTGAGCATCCTTCTGCATGCTCACAGCCAACTGTTTGGTGTCCAGGCGCAGCGATTTAAAGGCCAGCGTCTGCTGCTTCGTGGCGGAACTGCCCTTGGTCAGGGCCAGCATGAAATTCTTCATGCCTGTGGCTGCCACCTCACTAGGCACGCCAACCCCAGCCAGTGTCGCCCCCATCGCCGCGATCTGGCCGGACGCAAGACCCGCAATGGCTCCCAGTGGACCAATGCGAGTGACGATATCGGAGATCTGAGCCGCCGATGAGGGGCCAGTGTTGCTGAGGTAGTTGATCTTGTCAGCCAGGGCGACTACCTCTGGCTGGGTCATCTTGAAAGACGTTCGCCACTTGGCCATCATGTCGCCGGACTGGTCGGCGGTCTGATCGAACGCGATTCCCATCTTCACAGCGTCCTCAGCGAACTGTTTCAACTCACCCCGCGCAAAACCAGCCTGCCCGCCGGCGGCCACGATGGCAGCAATCCCGCTCGCCGCCATGGGCATCTTTTCTGATAGATCGAGAACGTCCCGCCCCATCTGCTTGAACTGCTCTGGCGTATCGAACGTGACCACTTTTTTCACGTCAGCCATCGAGGACTCAAACTCGATAGCTGCTTTTGCGCCGGCCACGAATGGGGCGGCAAATGCCCCACCCTGAAGCACATCCGTAAACCCGATGTTACCCAAGCCGGAGCTGGTCATCTGCTTGCGAAAGCCGGCGACGTTCTTGCGAATCCCCGTCAGTGTCGGCGACAGCTTGTCAACGCCGGTGATTAACGCCTTGAGCTGGAACTTGTCCGCCATCACTGCACCTGCTGGAGCTGGTTAATGCGCTGGGCATGCGCCATAGAATCGAACAGCACATCCAAGGGCCGGGACATCATCTGTTCGGGATCGACCTTCCAGAACCAGGCAAGGTCGTAGACAAGTTCCATCAGCCGCTCGACGGACTCGGTGCCGCAGACATGAAAAAACCCGCTACTGCCCAACTCAGGGAGTTGAGGTCGGCCAGATCCAACTGGTTGACCGACGATGGCGGAATGCCTGCGCAGACCGCGATGTACTTGGCCGCGACATCCATATCGAGGCTAATCTCTTCGTTTTTGTCGATCTTGTACGGCAGCGCCTTGATCGCCCGTACTTCCTGTACGGTCGGGCGGCGCAGGGTCAGTTCAGATACAGACTCACCATGGGCATCGATGGGCGCATGCAGCTTCACGATATCGGTCATTGCCAGGTTCCTTTAATGCCGTCGAATTGCAGTTCGATGGTGCCGTCGTCCCCTTTCGAGGAAGGCTCATCGACCAGGTAGGCACCCGCGAGAACGTAGGTTTTACCGTTCAGGAATTCGCAGGTGATAGTCATGTCGGTGCCGTTGATTAACTGTTTCAACGGGAAGTCCGGGGTGTGCACCGCCGTCACCTTCAGGTATGCCGGTAGCCGTTCTTCCTTGTAGAAACCGGGCACCACAGTCTCCCGCTTGACGTCCATCAGCGGCGCTTCGCAGCCACCGGTGATGGTCAGTTGCGCGCCGTCCACTTTGACGTAGGCGGTACCCGCTACTTTTTGCCCCATGAGGTTGCTCTCCAGAATGAAAAAGCCCGCTCAGGGCGGGCTGGATGATCGAGGCAGCGTTACGCCGCAGCGTCGTACTGCAAGCGGAACTGGTTGAGCAGCGCGAAGATGCGCAGGCCGTTGATGTAGTCCGGCGGGAACAGCACGTTGACCCGGCTCGGATCCTGGCTGTCGCGCTCCACCACCAGGTGCTGAGCGAACAGCTCGGCGTTTTCCACGTGGCCCTGTTGCTCCAGCATGGCGTACTGCGCGATCAGTTCGCCGCGAATGACGTTGGGCGTCACAATCGGCTGCCCAGCGCCGAAGTTGGTGCCGTCGCTGGCCAGCTTGTGGCGGCCGTACTTGCTGGTGATGACGCTTTGCAGGCGACGAATGATAAACGCCGACTGGTGCATGGTTTCGCTGTCCAGGTACGAGTTGTCCGCCTGGCCGTAGGGGTTCTTCTGGTAGGTAGTGATCGAGCGTTGGATACGCACCGAACCGCCCTCGAAGTACGCCGTGGCAATGCCATAGCTCAGCAGCGACTGGCGTTCGGTCAGGGTGAACCGCTCGCTGGCGGCCGCCGGATCCAGGCCCGGCAGGCTGCCGCTTTGGGTGGGCCGGCTGGCATCGGCCGAGATGAACACCGCCGTGCGCGCCGCCAGGGCCGCCGCCTGCACCCACACGGGCTGCGGCACGCCCAACTCCACGCCCTGCACGGTAACGTGCTGATCGTTGCGCAGTTGGCCCGCCGCCACCAGGGTGCCCACGGTGCCGCGCTTGGCGCTGTAGACGTGGCCGAACAACTGCTTGGCCCAGCTCCAACGGCCCACGTTGTCATCCATTGCCGCCTTCCAGGCATCGAGGGTGGTGGTGTCGGACCAAGGCACGCAGATGAACTCGAACGGCTCATCGCCCAAGGCCGCCAGCGCCGCCACCTGATCCGGGGTGCCGACGCCGCCGGCCATCTTGGTCAGCACCACCGTCACGCCCGCCGGGGTCAGCTCGCCATTACTCTTGCCCAGGCGATTGAGTTGCAGGTTGATGTCGTTGCCGCTGTCGCCCTTCCACTTGCAGGTCAGGGTCACGACCCCGACCGCCGCCACCGCGGTGACCGGCAGGTCTGGCGTGGCGTTGATCTTCACCGCCAAGGCCGACGCCACCTGGGTGGGCGTGGCGGCGGACTGCACGCTGGACTGCACCCGCACACCGCCGATGTACAGGTTTAACAACCCGGCCTCGGTGGCGGTGCCAGTGATGGTCACGGTTGCCGTGGCCACGGTGCCGGTGGTGTTGCGTACCGGTAGGCACCAGATCTCGCCGATGGCATCCGTCTTGCGCCAGGTGTCGTACATCGAGGCCAGCATCGAGCCCTGGCCACCAATAGCCTTGGCCACCGCCAGGCTGGACACCAGCACCAGGGAGCCAACCTCCAGGCTGGTCGAGGCATCGTTAACCTGCCCGACGATCAAACGCCGCAGCGTCGAGGACGCGCTGTTGGCGGCCGAGTTATCCATCTCCGCATAAAACAGCGGCACACGGATATCGGCCGGGATGTTGCTGAATCCAATGGCCATTATTTAGGCTCCTCGGGTTTCGCCGGTTTCACGGCCTTGGTGGATGCGGGTTCTTCAATCGGGGCCACAACGGGCGGCGCCGGCTCGGCCGAGACATCGCCATCGGCCAGGCGGCGGCGCCACCAGGCACTGTCTTGAACCACCCGGCCCTCGGCCGGCAACAAGTCGCCCGCCTGCGGGTCAGGCACAACGCGGCCAAAGGCCGGCACCACAGTGATGCGCTGGGTCATGGTTGAACGTCTCCTGAAAATTTGGCTTCAATGCGCCCGTCCGGGCCGGGTCGTTGCAGGTTGGGGTCCGCGGGGTCGATGCAATCCATGTTGAAGGTTGCACCGGTAAAGGGAGTAAGGCCGTCGAGTTCCAACTCGTGCCAGGTTTCGGCGGGGTCGCTGGCGTTGTTGCGGCCGAGCTGGAACTGCGCGATGAAGTTGAACTGGTACACCACGCGGGAGCGGCTGATGTGCAGCAGCGCGCCCTTGCCGTACTCCAAGCGGGTGTATTCAACCGAGGGCCGCCAGCCCACCAACGCACGCCAGAGTTCAGCCCGAACATCGTGCAGCAGGTCGTTGGCCTCCTGGCCTCGCTCATCCTCCGGAACCAGCACCACCACGACGCTGAACTGGTCCGTGATGTCTTGCAGCACCGCGTTTTGCGCCCTGCTGGGCTCGGCGATATCGGCAGAAGCGATGACGTAAGCAGCCGGCAATGTCAGGTGGGCACTTTTCTCAACGGCCTCCCAATCAATGCCACCCGCCACCCGGCCAGCAAATGTCGGACATCGCGCACGCATCTGCGCAACGATGGGACTCAGTTTCATTGCTGAACTCCAGAGATAAAAAAACCCCGCAGCGCGAGGTTTTTTGACAAAGACACTTAGTTCTATTTAAAACTTTCTACTACAGCGCCGACATCGATATCAGCCGGCAAGGGAAGTTTCATCGCAGAGACACCAGACTCGTTAGAGAATTTGCCCTCAGCCAATTGACGGGCACTTCCATTCAACGACTTAAAGTTACCAGCTTCATAAAGCCAGATATTGGGCGCACTCTTTCCACTACTGGTTAAGTTCCAGCATCCAACAACAGAACGGGCGCCCACAACTTTCGGATCGCACACTACCGCACCGCTCGGATAAATTTTGTGGTTCATGTAGAGCAGAGTAATACGGTCAATTGCAGCACTCGGCGCTTCTTGGACAGTCTCAGTTGCATGGGCATTCATTGCCATAACCAACGTCGCCGTGGAAGCAAGTACAGTTAACGCTTTCATAGGTAACTCCCTGTTATCGAGACACAGAGCCTATCCCAAAGCGGTTTGCTCAGTCACCCCAGCGCATTTGCGAAAGCAGCCTTCAAGATGGACTCGACCTGCGAGGACGAATCCTGCAAGGCGTCAGCCATGTAGTTGCCACGCGGCTTGATCCGCCATTCCCCCGCCGCCCGCTCGGCCAGCGCCGCCGCACGGGCCCCTTTGGCGCGACGGTTCGACTTGCCCTTGCCCGCACCGGGCGCAAGTTTGCCGAGCCTGCGGCCTTGCTTGACGCCGTAGTGCAGGTACGCCGGGTAGAACTCGGCCATGGTGGCCGTCTTGGTCGGAGAGATGCGCACCAGAAAGCCCGCGCGGGACACCTTGAAGCTGATGGACTCAAGCGTGGCGCCCGTGCGATTGATCGGGTAGCCCTCCTGGCCTTTGCCCAGCGCCAGGTTCATCTGGGCTTTTTGCCGAACCAGCATGCCCACCTTGCGCATGCCGGCCCGGATCTGGCGCTTGTCGAAGGCATCGCGCTGGAAGTTATCGAAACCTTCAAAGTGCAGATAGCTTTCGACTGAGGCTGAGTTAGCCATAGATTCCCCCCCTGGCCTGCGCTGAGCCCAGTTCCTCGACCTCCAGCAAGGTGTAACGACGAGTACCGTTCATATCCGCCACCCTGAGAACTCTGTAGATCGTGGTTCCATGAACGATCTCGTGGGCATCGCTCATTCCCTTGAGGTAATAAAGGATCGCGCGATGAGTGATCTTCACATCGGTCTGAGCACCTGCCGCATACACGGCTGTTCCGACCGGTTCGATCCTTGCCCAGCGTTGTTTCTGCTCGGTAAAGATTGAGTCCAGGCCTTGATCCCGTGCCGGGATATCGGTTCTCAACCTGATCGTGATACGCCGGTCGAGTTCGCCGGCACTGGGTTCACGCATGGCCATAATCAGAACCTCGGCGGAACGGTGATGTCCGCGATCAGATGATCGAGAAAGGTCGATGGCAACTCGGCCAGGCCCTGCCCTACCACAAACATCTCCGGATGCCGATAGATCGTCGCAGCAGCCATCAGCAGCCAGTTGCGCACAGAAGGATAGGCATCAAGGTCGGCCCCGGCCTTGTAGCGAATACGCAGCGCGCCCGAGGGCCGCCCCGCGGGGAAGTGCAGAAAGCTTTCCCGCTGACCTTGCTGGAGCGCCACCGCATCCGATGCCAGTAGCCAAGATCCATCCGGCTGCTGCGCCTGTACAGAAACGATTTCGTTGGCCTGGCCAACGTCCAAGGCATGGCCCGAGGCATAGTGCACAGGCCAATCCTCTTCATAGAGCCCGCCACGGATCGCAGCACCGGTCTTGGTTTCGCACTGAGCGGTAACCCCGGGAATGATGATCTGCTCAATCAATTGCGGCTGCATGTCTTCTGGCTCGACCCGACACTGGTGGGCCACCTGTTCCAGGGTCAGGGCCGGATCGCCGAAGTACTCGATTCGACGCGCCACGACTTAAGGCTTCTCGTCGATGTCGCCAGTACCGGCACCAGCCCCGCCGTCATCTCCAGAGCCCTCTCCGTCGCCAGTTCCCGCCAGCGGGGTCGATTGCCTGCCACTTTTACCAGGTGATTTCTTGGCCTTCGACTTAGGCGGCGAACCATCGCCTTCGTAGACTTCAGCGAACCCCTTTGACTTGAGCCCCTCGACGACAGCTTCGTCGAACCCGGCCAACTCATCTGCCGAGTAACCGCGCCAGGCCTTTAGAAACCGTACAACCACTTTATCGTTCATCGTTTGAACCTCAGATATGCGAAGCCCCACCGAAGTGGGGCTAGGGGATTACATGCCAGCGCCCCATTTGACGGCGACAGCAACAACGATGCATTCGACATGCCGCGGCCCGAAGTCATGCTTGGCGATAACTTTGACAAGGGTCTGGTCCCGCTGGAACGCGCTGACCATCGTGCCGTCCGAATCCTTGTAGGAGGCTTCGTTGCTGAACGAGATCGTCAGGTCCATGTCTTCGCCGATCATCATGTCGGCAAAGTTGACGAAGTAGAATTCGCTCTCATCGCCATTAGCACCGAGGTTTACCGGAATCTGGTTGCTCAACCCAACCGGATAGCCTTTGAAATTGCCTTGCTCAATTTCTGGGTATGCTTTGTTACCGTTGCCATCACGCAGTGTTTGCAACCAACGCAACGTGCGCGGGTGCATCAACCACCCACAGTCCTTCATCATCACGTTCGCGGTTTCGAGGCGAAGCATCATCCCACCGCAAAACAGATCGATTTTTTCTAGCGTGAGATCCGCAACCCCCGGAGCCGTCAGGACATTGAACGGTTGTGCCCAGTAGCGCATACCCTTGGGCAGCGAGCCGCTACCGTCCGAACGGATAAAGTGCAGATCCTCCGAAAGCCCCATCGAGACGGCAAGATCACTCACCACGATGTTGTCAATGCGAGGATTGACCCCAGCATTGGCGATCAGGTCATTGGAGATGGGCACAATCGCTGCTGCTTTTTTCGCCGACAGCTTTGTGTCCGCGAAGGTCATACCGGTAATCGGGATATCGGTTTCCGTGCCGATGTAGGTGACCACGGTGCTGCCCGTGATGCGAGGCATGGTCAGGTTGCCATTGTTCAATGGCAGGCTGCGGGTACCCATTTTTCGAACAATCGACATCGGCCGCAGCGCTTCGATGATTTCGGACGAAAAGTTCGTCGGCACCAGCACGCCGCCAGCGCCCGCAGTGACCGTGCTCAATGCCATCGCCACCTCTGGGGAGTAACCACCCTGCTGCGCCATCAGGGCAGCCTGCTGCTGATTCCCCTGGGCCGCCGCCAGCAGCCGAACCATTTGCGCCATACGAACGCCCGGTTCAAGCCGAGGCGCATGGGGCCCAGATATGTGAGTGGGCGGGCTGTTGATGCCTTGGCCGCCTTCGCTGACAGGTACGGCCGCCGCAGCTGTCACCCGCTCGGCCGTCTCTGCCCGTGCCAGTTTGGCACTCAAGTCATTGATCTGGGTTTCCAGTTGGGTGAACTGGGCCAGTTGCTCAGCGCTGAGGCTTTCACCGCCCGCCTCGATCTTGGCCAGCGCCTGGACCTGGGCAACCAGTTGGGCGCGTTCGCTACGCATTTGAAGTACAAGGGACATGGTGCCTCCTGGGCATGAAAAAACCCGCACAGGGCGGGTTTCGTTGACTGCCGCGAACGCGGTCAGATCAGGGTTTGCATATTCAGTGCCGCTGCGCGAACCGCTAGGCGGCCGGGCGGCTGGCGGGTGGAACGGCTCATCGCAACGGAATGGGCCAGGTCATCAACAGCCTGTTGCGGGCTTTGCAGGCGATCAGCTAACCCAGCGCTGATGCCCTGCTGCCCTCGGTACAAGCCTGCCTCGGTAGCCATAACCTGCTGGGCCGACAACCCGCGATACTCGGCAACAGCACCGACAAAGAGCTGGTAGCTCTCCTGCACGACATCGTTCAAGTACTTCAACGACTGTTCGCTCAAAGGCTCATGAGGGCTCATGTCGTTTTTGTGGGCACCGGCATAGACAGTGGTAACCTTGACGCCCATACCCTCCTCCATCTTGGAGCGATCCATATGGCTGGCGATAACCCCGATGGAGCCGATCCCGCTGGTCTGGCTAACCACCAGCTCGCTACACGCCGAACCGAGCAAGTAGCCGCCGCTGTAGGCCATGAAGTTGACGATGCCGGTGATGGGCTTTTGCTGGGCCATGGCGCGGATATCAGCGGCCAGTTCAAAGGCGCCAACGGCTGAGCCGCCTGGGCTGTCGATGTCCAGGACGATGCGCTCGACCATCGGATCTGCAACTGCGTTGCGCAGCTGAGTCCGAAGCGACTCGTAACTGGTCATCGTCTCGCACATGCTGACGTGACTGCCGCGGCTGACCAACACACCGCTGACCGCAATCACTTCGATGCCGGTGCGCGCAATTGCTGTGCGGCGATCCTCTTCGCGCTGGGCAATTCGGTCCATGCCGTCATCGGACCACAACCCGGCAACATCCCGGGCGCCGATGTTGACGATATTCAGGCTCATGGCCTGGTTGGCCCAGCGCACGCCCAGGTCCAACATGTCGGGAGTCACCAGCAGCGGCTGATTGAACAGCAGGTTGGATGCTCGTAAGTAATGTTTCATTGCGCCAGGATCCTTTCTATTTCAGCGTGCTGGAGTTCAAGGTGCGCTCGCACACTGGGGTTGGTCGGACCAGGGGCGCCCTTGCCTGCGTCCACCATGTTCAGCGGTTGCAGGTAGATATCGCCACCCGGCACAGGGGGCATGTTTTCCAGGCGCCGAATGTCATTGACACTGAGCCACCCCCACTGACGCCCGATGGCATACGCCTCGTAACGGCTCTTCTGGTCGCCGCGCAACAGGCCGGACAGGTTGAACTCAATAAAGTAGTCGCGGCGGTCGGCCGGCAACAGGAAGTCGCGCATCATCGATTGCTCGTGACGCTTGACCCAGGGCAGCAACGCAAACACCACGAACTGAATCATCAGTTGTTCAAGGGTGTTGTAGTTGGACTTCTCCAGGTCGTTGACCATGGGCAGCGGGATCTTGTACATCCGAGCGATGTCGGTTCCGGTGGTTTTAAGCATCCCGAGAATTTCGGCGTCGACGTTGTTCATGGAGACGGGTTTGAAGGTCATGCCCTCTTGCAGCAAGGCGACTTTCTTGGCGTTATCCATGCCCCCAAACTTCTGGCCCCACTGATCGACGATATTGTCGATGCTGGTTTTGTCCTTGATCGCGGGCGCTTCACGTGGGCGCTCAATCACACCGGAGACACTCACGCCGTTGGCGAAGCTCTTGCCGGTGTACTGTCGCACCGCCTGGGCCAAGCCAATTGACTCGGCGTGAACCTCAATTGGCGAAAGCCCCATGTAGTGGTTGGTACTAACCCAGCGCACGTGGTGGATCATGCGCATCGGCAGAGCCTCGCCGGCGCCGACTCGGTAGTACGGCAGCAAGTCGCCACCCTTTAACACCTGAACTTTGTCATTGCACAAGGGCCACAGCCCAGCGATGTTGCCGTCATCGCGGCGCTCTATGAAGCTGAAGCCGTTACCGCGCAATCCCGCCGCCATCTGGGTGCACTCGCGGTACTCGTATGGCGTTTGAAAACCATTGGGTTGGTAACGCAAAACGTCATAGGCCGGGTGGTGGATGGCGGCCTCACGCTGGCCCAGGTCCAGACGACGGTACATCTCGCAGGGCAGTTGCCCCATCGTTTCGGCCAGCAAGGTGACGCAGTTCTGCAGGATGGGCAGGCCCAGCGCTGACTCAGGCGTCACCCTCACTCCCGAGCTGTTGCGGCCACTGCCGATAAGACTGCGCCAAAAGCCGCCGCCAGCTTCGGTCAGATTGCCACGCCCTTCGCCGAGCACACTTGAAAAAAACATGCTCAACCTCCTTGAGGCTTGGGTTTGGCCCGCAGTGCCGCCGATGCGCGATCAGCAAGGTAGGACCAGGCCATCAAGCCGATGCCCGCAACAATGCACGCGATGGGCCCGCTGAACAGCGCCGTGCCGCAGATCAGCAACCCGAAGCCCAGCAAGCCGGCCACCCATGACAAGATGCTCAACTTCATATACCCGCCCATTCGTCGTAGATGGATTTGCCACCGGAGCCGCCAGCTTTGGTGCTGGTGCCGATGGCGATGATGGAAGCGACAATGCCGTCGATCCGGCCCGTGGCCTTGGCCTTATCGGCTTTACGGTTGTTGGCAGGATCCGAAACAATCACGGCGTTGCCGGCGCACCAGGTCATTACCGGGTTGCCATCGTGGCGCAGCGTCTCAACTGTCTCACTACCAATGACTTCGTAATCAGCCGGATCAAGATCGATGACGTCCGGTTCGGGTGAGCGGCCTAGCAACCGCCGCTCGAACTCGTCCACGGCCGGGGCCATGTCCTTGAAACCCTGACCAAACCCCACCATTTCCGGCAGTGTGATGTTTTCGTCAGCCATCAGTTGCAGCAGGTCTTCGACCCGCCAACGGTCATAGCCGATGCGCTCAACGTCGAAGTAGGCGCAAATCTTGACCAACCGCAACAGCACGTGACGCTTGCTGATGGCCCGTCCCGGCGTCGTTTCCAGATGACCGTGCTTGATCCACATGGAGTAAGGCACCTTGTCGCGGTCCTCACGACCTTGCAGATCGTCATCGGGAATCCAGAAGTACGGCAGCAAACGCCAGTGGGGATCGTGGACCGTGGGCCAGAAAATCAGGACGAATGCCGTCAGGTCCGTCGTACTGGAAAGATCGAGACCGCCAACGCAGCGCCGGTTCCGCAGGGCCCGCATCGGCACGCGCTCTTCGGCCTGCTTCCAGACCTCCCAAGAAATCCACGGCGCATCGGCGGAAGTCCACTCGCAGAAGTTCAGGCGGCGCACCACCGACTCTTGCGCAGGCAACCCCCGGGCTGACTGGACCTGTTCCCGTAGGTACTTACGGCCGGGGATACCATCACTCTGCCCTTCGGCGATGTGGTCCAGCGAAGGGTTGACCTTGGCCCAACAGGCTTCGTCCTTGAGTGGATCGTCCCCTTCGTCCAGGGAGCAGATGAAAGCGAAGAAGCTGTCGTTGTCCTCGATCTGCGCGCAGATGCGTACGCCCAGGTCATGGTACTGACCGCAAACCGTCTTCTTGTCCGAGCCACTGTTGGTAATCATCACCACCATGGCTTTGCGGCGGTTCTTCGTACCAGCACGCATCATGGTCACTGTGGCGGCGGTTTTGTGTTCATGCAGTTCGTCGAGCAGGCCAATGTGCGGACGTGGGCCAGACTTACCTTCGTCAGCGCTGATGGGACGGAAGAATGAGTTGGTGTTCGGGTAAAACAGGTTCCAGACCTTTTCATCGCGCCCCGACTGCACCAGGCGCGAACTCAGTTTCTTCGACATGTCGACCATCGACACGGCATCGCGAAACAGGATCATCGCTTGATCGCGCTTGGTGGCAGCGGCATAGATCTCGGCTCGCTGCTCACCATCTGCCACAAGACCGTACAGGCCGATGCCAGCCACCAACGGGCTTTTACCAGAGCCCTTACCCGTCTCGATGTAGCCCAATCGGAAGCGCCGGAAACCATCAACAGTCATCCAGCCAAACAAGCTACCGATCACAAAGGCTTGCCACGGCGCAAGCAGGAAGGGCATGCCCTCATAGTCGCCACCATTGAGGCACAACACGTCCTCGAAAAAGCCGATGGCCCGGTTGGCATTATCCAGATCCCAGATCAAGCCGCGCGCCGGGCCTCCCTCCAGGTCTCGCAGGTGACGCTTGCAAGCGTTGCGCACATTGGGCCCGGCAACAATGTTGCCCGCGAGCACAGCATGGGCGAACTCGGTAACACGATCACTTGAAGTACTTGTCTGCGGCGTCTCGTTGTTCATGAGGGAATAGATCACCTTGTGGCGTCGGCGCCGTTTTCAAATTGCGGCGGGACATGGGCGACAGGCCGAACTGGGCGCCGGCGGCGTTCGCGCGTCTCTCAGCGTCGTTCGCGAGCTGACGAAGGACGTGCATTTGCTGGGCGCCGGTCTTGAAGGTCTGGACATCACCGCCCAGTTCATCGGTGGACGCGGCATTTCGCTGGGCGATGTGTCGCTGATGGCGGCGCCAGTCGGCAACCGCCTGGCAGTAGGTGGCCAACGCCATCGAGTCCAGGTTAGAGACGATGCCCAAGGAGATCAGCGCGGGGAGCACTTGTTCCCATTCTGCAACGGCGTCCGGGGTTAGCACGTCTGGCATTGGCGGCGCGCCCACCGGCACCGCTGGCTTCGCCACTTCGGCCAGCAGATCGTTGCGATTTTCTCGACTACGGTTACCTTGCAAAAGTTTGAGCGCCGCTGGCATTCCCGGGCGCCCGGAGTTTCCATTTCCGGCCATAAAACAACCCCTTACCTGCTGATACCCCCCCTCCCTCATTTTTCCCGACTTTGCGTAAAGAGGGGGGCGAGCGGTCTAGAAGGAAGTCGGAAAAAAGTTTTTCACCCCCCCTACCCGGGGGAGTGCCATTTATTGGTGCGCGTGGCGCCACAGGTCACCGATTCCAGTGATGTCCCGGATCCAACGGCTTGCCGTCGGCGGTGCACCCAGGCAGCCTGCCGCTCTTCTCCATCCGCTGCTTGGTGGAGTCATGGCAGAACTTACACAGGCTCGCCCAGTTCTTCGGATCCCAGAACAGCTTCCACGCTGCCTTGAGGCGCACCGGATCGCCGCTGTCCTTGGCGTCCTTCAACTTTGGCGCAACCTTGTGGTCGACAATCACCGCAGCTACCGGCCGATCATCGGTCGAGCACATGGTGCAGTAGGGATGCAGTCGCAGGTGACCATCGCGGGACTTCTGCCACTTGTACCCATAGCCACGTTCCGTGCTGCTGCCGCGCCTGTCGTCAGATACGTTCGTCATCACCCCATCTTCCATACACGCGCCAAGTTGCCTGCGCTCTGGCAGACAGACCCAACGAACACCGCCAGCAACACCACCAGCGGCCAGGAGTTGCGCGGCATAACGAGCTGGCCCTTGCCGATGTACGCCACGACCGACCCGGCGGCGACCATCACCAGCCAGGCAAGGCAGCTCATGTCCCGGCGGAACCGGGAGCCACGGCGACGGAACGTGAACAGCCGCACGAACAACGCGACACACAACCAGAAGGTTGCCTGCGTCAGGATCTGCGGCAAAAGCTGACTATCCATCCTGCCTCCCTTGCTGCTCGGCAATGAGGCCGCGGCGCTTGATGACGGCCAGGGCGACGGTGACAACCACCACCGACGCACCGAACGCCGCTGGCCCGGTGTACTTGAAGGGCCTGGCGCCGAACAACTCAACCTCGGCCATGCCAGGGGCAAACATGTAACCCATCACGAAAGACACCAGCAGGAACAGCACACGCCTCCAGACGGGCAATTCCTCAGTCGTGGTGAAGAACACCAGCGAGCCAGCCAACGCCCCGATCACCGCGAGCATGTCCACTCCCGCTAGCAGGCCAGTTGCAGCCAATCCCACACCACCGGCCACGACAACAGTTGCCGGCTCGCTCATGCTTATTCTCCATTGCAGACACCCATCGGGCCGAAAATGAAAACCCCGCCGAAGCGGGGTTAGGTGACCGGCCGAGGAATGCCGGGTGAAGCTGCACAGCACCGTGCTCTGTGTATGACTCAGGTACAAGTCGCATATCGTGGGGACTTTTTACCCCCTGAGTACGGAACCGAAAAGGGGGCAATTTCGGTTAGTCGGTTCGACGCAACTTTGACGCACCTTTGAGGAGACTTTGAGGTAAATCACCCCGACCAGTGGTAAGCCAATGACGTGCACCTGACCGGTCAGCAAGCACCTGCAACAGCAGCACGTGCAGGCTATGCACCTGGTCGTAATAGGTCTGCTTAGCGACGGACGCACACCCAAGCAGGTGCATCTGCATCAACCAGGTCGGCGCCGGATCATCGGAGTAGCGCAGGATGGCCAGCCGATATAGCCGCTCGCCCCGCGCATCCTGCCGCCCCACCTCGGACAGCGCCGCGCCGACCTCCTGTGCAACCGCATCAATGCCAGCACCCGCATCGAGAATGATCCGTGACCCAGGTGTTCCCCGCGGCGCACAGCCGCCCCATTCCATAATGGTTGCCATTGGGCTGCCCAGACCGCCGGCCGAGCCACAGCGCCGACACTGCTCGCCCCAATGCTGCAACAGTGTTTCCATTTCTTCGATCATCGCCCCGCTCCCCCACCCAAAACCGAACCCAACACAGAAATCGATTGACCCCACACAAACCCAACACAAATAAATCTCTTTAAATTCAATATCTTCAAATCAATTGTTTTAGGTGTGTTGAGTGTGTTGGGTTTAATGGTTCTCGCATGGAAAAAAAATTTGGACACAGTGAAAGCAAATTCATGCGCCCATGCGCGTGCGCGAAGCGAAACCCAACACACCCGACACAGCAGGCGCAAAGCCGCGAAACAGAGGGCTGTAAATTGTGTGGGGTGCCGAAAAACAACCCAACACATACCCGACACACCCAACACACTTGTGGCCGGATTCATGTTGTAGACCCCTTAACGTGATCCCAGTTATCGACGTTCCAGCCCGCCAGACGCGCCTGGGCCCGCCAAGCGACCACAGTGGCCCCCAGATCGGCCGCTTTAAGGGATGGGGGCTGGGAAGCGTCCTTGCCTCGAGGGAAAAAGAACGCCCCGAACTTGCGGTTGTTTCCGTCGGTCCAGGGGATAGAACGGGTCTTGTCCACCTCCGAGCTAATGAACAACGAAAATTTCGTCTGGCTCATCACATGCTCTTTGTTGCGGTGGCACCATTCCAGGAACATCGCATACAGATCAGTCGAAAGGCAGGCACCCCACATGTCGCGCCCCAGCTCGCTGTACTGCCAAAGGTTGAGGAACGTCTGCCAACTGGCCCGACTCAACGCAACCAAGCGTTCACGCGCATCGGTGCTCGGTGGTCGGGTTCGCTGGTCGAAATCGCCCAGGTCTACAGACAGCAACCAACCATAGAGCGCCGCGACCCCGCCGTTCACCAGCTCTCGGCCAACCGCCTTCTGGCGCTCCACCGGCAACGTCTCTTCGGGCCACAGGACCAACATCCGCCGATCACTGGGGGCAATCGGCCAGGGCATGATCTCGTTGCTGAGGAACGCCGCATTCATGTAGTTGTCTTCCTCCCAACCATTGATGAACTTCGACTCCATCCGCACCGTCTTGCCCGTCACCAAGTGCTTAATCTTGCCCACCTGGTTGTAACGCTGGTCGCGGCTGACGACCTCCTCGAACACTGACCACAGTTTTCGGCTTTGCCAGGCGTTGAAACTGCTTTCCAACTGCGTCTGTCCGACCGTCGCGGCGTACTGCCCGTACAGCATCCCGAAGGCATCGGCGAACAGCAGACTTTTACCGGAGCCCTCCATGGTGGAGTGAGCCAGTACCGCGGTGTCCATCTTGGCGCCAAGGTGCTGCAACGGGTACGCCAGCCAACGAACCAACCAGTCGAAAGACGAGGGGTCATGGTTGCAGAGAAACGAAATCAGCCACCGCAGGTTCTCGCAGGCAGCATCATCACGCACCGGTTCCATCGGTAACCCATCAAAGGTATTGATATACAGGTTGGGGTCTTTGGTCATTGTCGGGTCAAACACAATGTTCTCCACGTCAACCACACGCCGCTCTGGGCTGTTCAGCCACATGGGGTACATTTCGCCCAACGCCATTTTGACTGCGCCCTCAGCCACCCGGCGCTTCTTTTCCCGGTCCCAGACATCCTTGGTGCCGTCGATGTACACGTAGCGCTCAATCGGCCGCAAACCGAGCGCGCCCCCCTTCTTGCCCTCCATTTTCCGTGCTTGCTCGATTTCCCGAACCTTGTCGTCCGCGATCAACTTCTTCTCGGTGTCGTCCATCCACTCCTTGGCCAGCGGCTTTCCCACTCGGGCCTCGAAAGCGGTTTTCTTCATCACCCGCGCTTTGTCCAGGTCCCACACCTGCGTGGTGCCCTCAACCAGCGCGAAACGCCGCAGTACTTGTTCATAGGTCAGTGCCTCCCCCGCTCCCCCGTGAGCAGCCGGAGCGCCCTCGCCAGGGGCATCGGCGGAGCCCTGCTCACTGGCCACCGCAGATGGGGCCGGGGGAAGATCAGCCGGATCCGGGCGCGACGAATGCTGCATACCCAACATCCGGGCCGCTTCTTTCACCGCCCGGGACTGATCGCCGCCATGCTGCAACAGGCAGAACACCTCGAAAGCATCGTTCTGATGCCCGTTCGCCAGCGGATCGGCGCCGTGGTGCGAAAACACCTTGCCGTCATCACTGACCGTGATCCCGGGTAGCCCGGTGCTGCTGTGCGGATACAACCACTTGCTGCCGCGCTTGATGTAGTCGTGCGCACGCAGCAGCTCTTCAACGTCATGGCTACGGTTGAACTCGTCAATCACCGACGGCTTGCCCCCCGCCGGCGCCGGGCGCTTGATGACCTTGGCCGGTGGCGTCTTGGGCTTGGGCGCCCATGGGCACGCCGCTTCGGCATCGCGCTTGAAGATGTCCCAGTTGTTCCAGATCTTCAGCAACTCAGGGGTGAGAATGGGCAGGCCTTCGGCGCCGCTCGGCGGCGTGCGCCAGGTATAGGGCTTTCCAGTACCCGGGTGGATCGAGGGCGGCAACAGGTCTTGCACTGCGCCCCCGCGCAGCTCGAACACGGTGATACGCTGGTATTCTTCGGCCTCAGCCTTTGCCTGGGCCTCGCCGGCCGCATCACCCGCATCCTTCGCCGCCTTCGCCTTGGCGATAAGCGCCTTATGGATCGAACCGTCCGGGTCTTTCTCATTGGGCCAGGCCAGCGAATGCCGATTCAGCTCAATGCCCTCGGGCACGCGGAACATGATGCGAAAGCGCGCCGGGTTGCCGACGACTGTCGGGAACACCAGCGCCATGGCATCCAGGTCAATTTCCAGTTGGTCGTACAGGACATGCCGCGTCCACTGCACATCATCAACATCCAAGGAGCAGACGCGGCTTGGCCCCAGGACAACACCCAGGTTGTGCCCGGGCTTCTTGTTCCAGAACGCCGCGGCCTTCGCCGCCTCAGTGAAGTAACCACCGGGCCGGTTCCAGCCCTTCCCCTTTGGACCTTTCTCGCCGGGCTCAACCGGCACCAGGGCCAACCCAAACGTATCGATGTAGAACTGAGCCCAGTCGGCAGTCGGTAAAGTGCTGGCTTGCTCAGTCATCTGCGCCGCTCCCGCAACCCCTGACAACTGACGCAGGTCTGACACCCCACAATCGTCTGTTGGCGAAGCAACGGGATGGGTTCGTCGCAATCAACGCAGATCTCAGCGCTGGCGACGCCAGTGACGGGGCGCTGGCGCTGTTCAAGGGCAACCTGCAACAGGTACTCCGCCTGATCATTGGCGCGGTCGATGTCGTCCATTAAATCGCCCTCCAGGTTTGGCCTTTGACTACAGACAGAATCGTGCTGCGAGAGACGCCATACTTCTTCGCCAGCGCCATCGTGCCTGTATCCGAGCCATGTTTTGGGGAGTGATTCTTTCGAATCCATTCGACATCTTGAACGGCTAGCTTGGCCCGCGGATTCAAAACACCCCGCATACCTATCTTTCCTTTCTTGCCCGGCCAGCGGCCTCGCCCCTTCGCTACCATGTCCTGCATGTTGTCTCGATGGGCCCCCAAAAAAAGGTGATCCGGGTTACAACAAGGCGGGTTATCGCAGGAGTGGCACACGCTCATACCAGCAGAGATCTCACCATTCAGAACAGCCCAGAGATAACGATGAGCGAACTGCACACCTCCATCGCGATGAACCTTGCCATAGCCGCCATGATTGCAATACCCGGTGAAGACAAGACACCCATTGCTGACTTGCAGCTTTTCAGCAAGAAGACGGTCATGTTGGGCGATTTCCCGCAGCCAGCGATTCACATCAGCCATGGTCGTGACCCTCCATCGCTTCGCGCGCCCCAGCCATGATGCCCAGTACCGCGCGGATGACATCAACACCGTGCTTCTCCAGGGCTGCTACCTCATGCGCCTCCCAGATATTGTCGGCCGCCCCTTCGTGCATGCTGGAAACAAACTCGCCGGTTTCATGCAACAACTTACCAACCGACAACAGTGCCTGCTTGGTGGGCGCCGCCGGCTCGGGCTTGTACCAAACCATGCCAGCGGGCCGCATCAGCGCATCGAGCAGCATCGGGTTGGCGGTCAGCCGGATGACCTCTTCCAGCTCGTCGGGCTCAAGCCAGCGCTTCTCGAAGTCGTGCTTGAGTTTCTTCTGGAGCGTGTCGTAATCGATCACCATGTCCAGCGCCAAGGCAGTAACACCGCCCTTGTAGTCATGGCCAGCCCGGTACAGGGCCTTGCGAAGGGAAAGAACCGGCCCATGGGCCGGCGAATGTTCTGTAGGACTCATAACCGTAAATACCTCTTTTACGGTCTAGCCAGAGGAACGGGCACGCCCTATCCTACGACCACGACCGATGTGCATGTGCTGTGTATCGTCGTAGCCGGGCTGGGGGATCTTTGGTGAGAGGCCCCAGCCCGGCACCCTTTTAGGCAGCCTGAGAGCCGCGCAGATAGGCCCAATCAATATCAGGCCGTAGCTGTTCACACGTGACCTTGCCCTGCGTTTCGCGCTCAATTGAAACGGCCAAACCGCCGCTGGCGCGACGATGCCCATACGCGATCTGTTTCAGTTGCCCCGCTGTCGTGGCACATCGCGCAGCTAGGTCAGCCAGCGCCGCCTTATCGAGAACTTTTATGTATGCATGCAGACTCATGTGCACCTCCGTTTCGCAAAAAGATAGCAGCCGCTAACGCAACTAACAATAGCAGCTTGCAATTTACAAAATGCTAAACGCTTTTAAGATGCATAGATGAATATCAACCAGCTACGCATTGATACCCTCAAGGCTCTGATCGGCGACCTCAAAATCAAAGAGTTTGCAGGGCAGCACAATCTTGATCCGTCTTACCTTTCTCAATTGCTGAACGGCCATAGACCAATGGGCGATAAGGCCGCGAAGACGCTTGAAGATAAGATCGGGCTTACTGGCGGAACACTTTTGATGCCCGCGCGCTCAGCCCAGGACGGCTTGGCGGACGGACTTCACCCAGGTCCAAGCCTCACTACCCCATTCCGGCGGGCTCCCATGCAAGGAGTCGCGCAATTGAATCAAGATGGATTCTGGAGTGAGCTAGCACCTACCACCGGCTGGGTAGACGTCCCAACATCGGATCCGACTGTCTACTCAATACGCATAAAGGGAGACTCCCTGGCGCCGGCAATCAGGAATGGCTGGGTGGTCTGGTGCGAGCCGCGCCGAGCCTTGGTACCTGGTGAATACGTGGTAGTTACCCGCAACGACGGCGATACCATGATTAAGGAGCTGCTGTATGCGAACGATACCGAAGTCAGCCTCATGTCCGTCAACGATACGTTCGGCCGATTGACCCTGCCTCGCTCCGAGATCAAAAAAATTCACTACGTTGGCGGTATCGTTCCGCCGAGCCAGGTGAAGACGTAATAACCTCTCGCAACAAAGAACGCCGCTATTCCCGTGAAGGGATAGCGGCGCTTTTCCATCCTGTAAGGATGCCAATTTATGGGGCCTTCGGCCGCCCCGAAGCGTTAGAACACGTTCATTTCAAATGGGACAAACTGCGTTTTGATGTTATTGAAATAGAACGCCATTTTGAAGGGTTCTTTTTCAGCTCGCACCCACGCAGTTTTCATGCTTTCGCTTGCGGCCTCCGAGGACTCAAGATTAGGTTGAAGCGTGCGCATGATCGCGTAGGTCGAACACATCATGAGACGTAACTGCGGATCATCCTTAGCCCCTTTCGGTCCGGTGAACTTGGCGTTGGTTATTTTTCCCGTCTCGGCAACATCCAGAAAAATATCGACCTCAGCACCACCCTGTTTAAGCTCTTGATAAACTACCTGGCCTTCCTTCATAGAGTGCGCCTTGCCAAGCTTCGCGGATGCGCACTGCGGAACCTCTCTCAAGTGTTTGACTAAACCTGCTCGAAGGGAGTTGGGAGTAAGCTCCAAGGTTCGAGGCGCTTGAGGTTCGTTTTTCTTCGATTCCCAATCCTCCGGAATCAAGTACTCAAACTCCTCATCTGCTGCAACCTTCTTGGCTGCTTGAGCTGAGACGACGGGTACCAGAATTAGCGCAAGAAGCAGAGTTCGCGTAATCATATCCATTTGATCCAGTAGCTCAGAAAGTAAGTAGCCTAGCAAAAAATCCCCATCACCCATACCGACAAGCAACACCCCCTCAATACATCAATACCCCGCCCTCCCTGCCTTTGCCACCCCCTACACAACAACCTTCGCGAGGTGCATTTTTGCATTACAGAAAAAATAAGTTAGCGTTCGCTATTGCAATAAACATTAGCCGTTGCTAACTTTTATCTCGTACCCCTCTCACCAAGAGTACGAGACATGCAAACCACACAGCACAGCCCTACCCGCTGCCCGGTGTATCTACACCCAGCGGTCTGCACCAGCCCCGCCGCAGTGGAAGCCATCCAGCGGCGTACCGGCCTGCTGGTAATCGTCAGCACCGGCCACCGCATCATGGCCACCCCCCCACTGCCACAGGTCGACGACCAGGGCCCATTCGGGGGTAACGCCGCATGAAGCCGCTCCTGATTGGCCTCACCGGACGTGCTCGCTCTGGCAAAACTACTGCCGCCGAATACCTGGTGGGCACATACCTGCTGGAGCACTACGCCTTCGCTGACCCGCTCCGCGACGGCCTGATGGCGATCTTCAACCTCGACCCGACCGATTTTGAAGGCGACCGCAAGGAACAACCACTGGCTTGGCTTGAGCGCTCTCCTCGCCAACTGATGCAATCAATGGGCACTGAGTGGGCGCGTAACACCGTTCACCCGGATATCTGGGTGAAGCTTGCCACGCAAAACCTCGACTACATGACCAACGCTCTGGGCGCGGTGCTCGGTTTCGTCATCAGCGACGTGCGCTTTGAAAACGAGGCGCACCTCATTCGACGCCGGGGCGGCACCGTCATTCACATCGCCCGCAACGACGCGCAAGCGGTGAACCCACACATCAGCGAGGCCGGTGTAGGTGTTCGCAAGGACGATCTGATCCTGCGCAACAACGGCACGATTGACGAGTTCCTGCGCTCGCTGGATGAAGTGTTCCTCATGATTCGCGAGCGCCATCAACGCACCGAACAGCTCTCAGCCTGAGGCCCGCTGCCATGAACCGCACCCTGGACCAAACAGCGGCCGTGCTGGGGCTAAAGCCCCGGGCGTTCCGCGCCAAGCTCCGCGACCTGCGCATCTTGACCCAGAGCGGCGACCTTGCCAGCCACCACCGTGACGGCGGGCACCTGTTCTCAGATCCGCGCTGCGTCCAGATCGGCAAGACCAACCGCTTCAAGCACTACGCCGTGGTGATGGTCACCGAGGCCGGGGTGCAGTGGTTGGCGAAAAAACTTGGCATCACCATCACGCACAAGGACGCCGCCGCATGAGAACCAACTACGTCAACGCGTACACCCATGCCATGGGCACCTTGCAACTGGTACCGATCTACCTGAACAGCCCGGGCATTGTCAGCCGCGCGAACCTTCTCGGCGCCGCGAGTGAATCCGTTGCTCTGTTAGGGAACGTGCCTTGCCACGCGCTTGAACTGGCCGATGTATTCCGCTGCGTGAACGACGTGATCCGCCCTGGGCAAACCGCCTATGTCACCCCTACTAATTCGCCCAAAACGCCCTATGGCGCCGTTGTGGCAGACGAACACGGCCAGGTGTGCGCCGTCGCGGCGGGCGCGAGCAAGGAAGGGCTAGCCGAGCTGATCCGCCTCAAGTTGCTGCCCCCAGAGGTGGGGTATGGGGAGGCCGGTCCATGAGCGCCACGCTCGAACAACTGCGCCGCCAGTTCGCAACCCCATGCCCAACGCTGACAGCCGTGCGCCTGGAGTACTTCCCGCACATCCGAACCGACCGGCACCTGCTGGCCGAGATCAAGAGGGGACGCATCAAGCTGATCGTAAAGAAGCTGCACCCGTCAGTGCGCGCCCAGCGCGTGGTGTACCTGCACGACCTGGCCACCTACCTGGACGCTCAAGCGCAACAGCAGGCGGCCTGATTCAACGGTGGCCCCTGCCGTCCAGGGGTAAACAACTCGCACTCAATGAGGCACAGCACATGAAAGCTACAGATACCACCGAGTTCATTAGCGAGCTCAACGCCGGCGTATTCGCCAACCAGATCGGCCACGCCCTCTCCGAGGTAGCAGCAGGCGTTGTCGACAACGGAAAAGTCGGGTCGGTCACCCTGACCTTCACGCTCAAGCAGATCGCTGACAGCCACCAGGTCACCGTCAACCACAAACTCGCCTACAAGGTACCGACCAAGCGCGGTAGCCGGAGCGAAGACACCACGCTCGATACGCCCATGCACGTCAACGAGGGTGGCCGCCTAACCCTCTTTGCCGAGGCACCACGCGCCGGGCAACTGTTCAGCAAAGACGCCGCACCGGTTCACGCGCAGCTCTAAATCAAGCCATTCAACTCCATACCTCTCACCAATAGGAAGTCGATCCAATGGAAGCCAAAGCAATTCAACTGATCCAAGACACCGCCGTACTGGCTTACGCCAAGCCGCTTGATACTTTCACCCCTACGCTGGTGCTGCCGTCTGACCAGAAGATCCACAGCATCGAAAAATTCCAGGCAGGCCGTAGCCGCTTTCGTGGCGCGCTGCACACTCACTCGCTGCTCGACTTCGGCAACTACGTGATGCGCGAGAACGAAGACATCACTGCGGCTGGGTTCGTTAATGCAGACGACATGTCCTGCTCGGTGTACTTCAACCTGGGCGATATCGTTGCCCCAGGCCATGGCGACCACACTGCGACACTGACCCTCAAGAAAACGGCCGCGTTCAAAGCCCTGGAACGCGCCGCAAGCACTACCTTCGCACAGAAAGATCTGAGCGATTGGATCGAGGACTGGGCACCCAACCTCAAGGCCCTGGACCCTAACGATGCTTACGTTGACCTGCGTAGAGCAGCGGCCGCGATTCGCTCGATCAGCATCGAGCAAGCCCGCAAGAGCGAGCACGTTGTCGGCGACATGAGTGCCTCCCGCTCTGCAATGGATCAGATCGAAGCCAAATCTGCCGAGGGTCTGCCTGCTGAATTCCTGTTTACCACGCAGCCATATGAAGGGCTCAACACCCAAACCATCCGTCTGCGCGTCGCCGTCCTAACTGGCGGCGACAAACCTGCGCTGCGCCTGCGCTGGATTGGTGAAGAGCAACTGCGCGAAGACCTGGCCCAGGAATTCAAGGACGTCGTGCAAAAAGAAGTAGGCGGCGCCGCGACCCTGACCATCGGTAGCTTCAACCTGGGTTAACCACCACTGCAACACCCCGCCGCCGTCCTCTCACCAGTATTCCGGCGGCGGGTTCTAGCGAGGAGCACAGCACATGCACGCACAACACATCGCGATCATCGTTGTAGGAATGGCCTTAGGCTTCATTGCCCTGGCCTACTACATCCGCAAGGCCTTACTTCACGCAACGGCCAACGGCTACGCCTTAGGACACCAAGCCGGGCTCACGCTGCAGAGCACCCGAATCGAAGCGCTCAATCTCGACCTGGTACGCCATCGGCGCAAACACCAAACCGAAAAGTCGGAACTGATGGCAACACTCGCAGAGGCCCAGCAGAAGCTAAACCTGCAAGACATTCAGATCCAGAACCTTAAGGCATCCGCCTTCACCATTAGCGACCATGCCCTGCTGCACGGGATCGTCCAGACCCTCGACCTGGCTTTGCAAACCTGGCAACCCATGGTCGGCACCGAACCTATCCAGCACCGAGCAAAAGTTCAAAAGCAGCAGTTCGTCCAGCTAGCCAGCCGCTTCATTGGTACCGCGAACACCGGACAGCCAGGAGAAGCGGCATGACGACCTATCACTGCTGTCTCGACATCCCCAACGGCGTGATCCGCCTCGCTCGCACCCCACGGCAACTGGATGGCGTACTCAAACACGCTGACAGCGGCAAGCCCATGACGGGCGAACAGGTTCTGGCCCACGCCATCGACCTCGCCAGTCAAGGTTTTGAGGCCATACCGCTTGGCTGCGACAACCACAACAGCAAGGGCCACTGCCTGGGCCACTCCAGCACTCTCGCCGAGGACATTTGACATGACAACGACCAACATCATCCCATCCATCTCCGGCACCCCCTTTGCTGGTGGCTTTTATGTTGCGCGCTTCCAGTGTGATGACTGCGAGTACGCCTTGGTTGTCTCCCCCAAAAACGAAGGTGAGATCGCCAGCGTCTACTGGGGCAAATGCGGCCAGGACGTTGCAGAGGCCCGCACCTTCAACGACGGTCTAAGCAACACCCGCGGCATGGAAAAAGCCGGTAGCGATGTCGCCGCCCAGATACTCGATCTGGTCATCAACGACCACAACGACTGGTACCTGCCGAGCCGCGACGAGCTTGAACTTTGCTACCGAAGCCTCAAGCCCTCCACCCAAGAAAACTGGGCGAGTTTCCGAGACGGTGATAACCCCAGCAGCGTGCCCACCGGCTACCCATACACAGAGCAAAGCCCGCACCAAACACTTGCGCACGCGTTTCAGGCAGGCGGTGTAGAGGCGTTCAATAATGACTGGTACCTGAGCAGCACGCAGTACAGCCCGAACCTCGCGTGGTTCCAGCACTTCGGTGTTGGCAGCCAGGACTTCGACCGCAAGGGCCTCGCCCGTCGGGCCCGTGCCGTCCGCAGAGTGAAGGTTACCCCTTAACCACTTCAGTCATTGATACCGCGCGTAGCGCGGTTAGCGCAATTTTTTGAGGCTATCACCATGTCAAATCTCTATCGGCTGGAGTCGGGCGAAACTAACGTAGAGTCCTCAGATCCACACCTGATCCATCAAATCCTGGAAAAGCTGTCAGGCCTGCCCGCCGCCCAGCCATTTGCAACGGCGCAACTCTGCCGAGCTTACGGTACACCGAGTATCGGGCAGCACTGGCCCGAACAAGGCGGCATTTATGTGGGCCTGACGCGTGGCGAAGACGGTCAGCCTGACTATCCCCTGGTCGTCTCCAACAAAGAGTACGGCCAGATCGATTCCGCAACCTGGGGACCATCAGGCGACGACCTGAAAGGCGCAACCCATCAGCGAGACGGCGCGGCCAACACCAGGGCGATGCTCAGCTCGTCGAACGATCACCCTGCCGCTGACTGGATTACAGCTCAGACGATAGAGGGTTACAGCGACTGGTACCTACCCGCCCTTTCCGAACTGGCGCTGTGCTACGCGTCAGTGCCAGAGCTGTTTGATAAGGCGTGGTACCTGAGCAGCACGCAGTACAGCCCGGGCACCGCGTGGATCCAGAACTTCGATGGTGGCACCCAGGGCACCGGCCACAAGGGCCACGCCCGTCGGGCCCGTGCCGTCCGCAGAGTCGTTACCACTTCACCCCTTTAACCCTTAGGGGCACGGGCGTAGCCCGTGTTCCGCGAGTTTTTCAGCATGGCCTTACACCACCAATTACCGATCTACAAGTTGGCCAGTGATCTTGCCAGCCTGGCAGCCGACCTCACCAAGAACATGCCGCGCGACTGGAAGCGGACCCTTGGCGAGAAGGTGCTGATTGAATGCTTCGACGTGGTCACCCTGATTTTCAGGGCCAACGTAACCACTGGCACTGACCGGGTGCAACACATCAGCAAGCTTCTGGAGCATATCCAGATCATTGAGCTGATGCTGCGCCTCGCGGTGGATAAGCGTGTGATAAGCACCAAGCACTACTCCAGGGCAATAGAGATAACTGATCCTCTTGGACGTCAGGCCACTGGGTGGAAAAAACATGCCGCAACGTCGCCTGCTGCTTGAGCGTCAAGGCGCTCAAGCCTGTGTGATTTTGAATCTGGTCGTGCCGCTGGCCTTTCTGGCCACCGCCATGCGCACCAAGGGAACCGCCGGAATGCATCCGTGCAGGCCCTGCGCAGTTGACCCGCTGATCGGCCCTGGTCTTCGGCAGGCTGACGTAGATAGCACGACTTGGCGCAGTACAGCCCGAACAACGCGTGGATCCAGAACTTCGATGATGGCAACCAGAACAACGACCACAAGGACAACGCCCGTCGGGCCCGTGCCGTCCGCAGATACATCCGCTGTAGCAGGCCATGCTGATTTTTCTTTTGAGGCTTTGGTGCAGGCCTACCTCGATTGCCGGCGCAACAAGCGCAGCAGTCGGAACGCCCTGGCATTTGAGCTCAACCTGGAGCGCAATCTCATGCAACTCCATACAGAGTTGATTGACCGCAGCTACCGGCCAGGCCCCTCTATTTGTTTCGTGGTGACGCACCCGAAACCAAGAGAAGTCTGGGCGGCCGACTTTCGCGATCGCATCGTACACCACCTGCTCTACAACCACATCGGCCCGCGCATTGAGCGCTCCTTTATTGCCGATAGCTGCGCCTGTATCACGGGCCGCGGAACGCTCTACGCCGTGCAACGACTGGAGGGCAAGATCCGGAGCATCACCCAGAACTGGAGCCAGCCAGCGCACTACCTGAAATGCGACCTGGCCAACTTCTTCGTCAGCATTGATAAGCGGGTGCTCAATCAACAGTTAGCAGCCCGCATCAAGGAGCCGATGTGGCTGGACTTGGCTCAGCGGATCCTGATGCACGACCCAAGGGAAAATTACCGCCTTCACAGCACCCCACGCCTGGTCAATCGAGTGCCGCAGCACAAACGCCTGGCAAGCCAACCAAGCTACCTCGGCCTGCCAATCGGCAATCTGAGCAGCCAGTTCTTTGCGAACCTGTACCTCGATACCCTCGACCAGCATGTGAAGCACCAGCTGCATGCACGGCATTACATCCGCTACGTCGATGACTTCGTGCTGCTGCATGAATCATCAGAACAGCTCAGTGCCTGGCTGAAAGAACTCACCGTTTTTCTGCCTGAGCAACTGGGTGTTCGCCTGAACCCCAGCAAAACCATTCAACAACCTATCAGCCGCGGCGTGGACTTTGTCGGCCAAGTAATCAAGCCTTGGCACCGCACCACCCGCCGCCGCACCGTTGACTATGCGCTGAAACGAGTGGCTACAGCCCCCAAGGGCCAGTTGACCGAAGTCGCCAACAGCTACTTCGGCCTACTCACCCAGGCCACCCACAGCCATACCGATCGCCGCAAGCTGGCAAAGGCCGTATTGATGCGCGGCAAAACCGTGAATGCATTGTTGACCAAAACCTACAAGGGGGCGATATGACAGCCCTTCGCCGAACCGTACGTATACGCCGCGGGCAAATGCCACCCCTCGACCTGGTCACCATCTGCGACAAGTGCAATAAGTCGCGAGCGCACGGCAACCATGAACAATGCAGCAGGCTGCGCCAGGCCGAAGGGCTCGCACGCCGCAGCAATATCACCCAACAAACACCTTCTGCCGACGCGCGCGGCAAGGAGCAATCATCGCCCGACCAGGGCAGAGGTAGCCATCATGACAGCAGCAGAGCAACGCCCTGACGCCTATCTCGGCGACAAAGTACCCGAAGCCAAGATGGCGGAAATACTTGGGACAACCATTGCAGCACTGCGCTCAAAACGTGCACGCAAACAAATCCCGATGGGGGTCTGGAATAAACACGAGAGCCGCATCATCTATAGCGTCAGGAGATACTACGAATGGCTCGAAAGTCAGTGGGTTTCCCCCCTGGATTGGACATCCACCACGGCTCAATCCGCTTCCGATTCAGGTGGAACGGCATCCGGCGCAGTGAAACATTCCCCTATCCCGCGACACCGAAAGGGATCAAATCAGCCGCACAGGTTAGTAATCAGGTAATCAACCTAATTAAATTGGGGCTGCTCGACGACGACAAATACGCCGAGCTGTTCCCCAACTCCAGCCAGATTGCCGGTGGAAAGATCAACTTTGGTGAGTATGCCCAACTCTGGTTGGACAGCCGTGCGGTCGTCAAAGGAACAAAGGGCAACTACACCGGAGCACTGAACCTGTATTGGATGCCTACTCTGGCTTTGGTTCGGATCGACCTCATCACCACCACGCTCCTGCGCAGGACGATTGCGTCCATCAAGTGGTCATCGCCGGCAGTAAAGCGCAACGCCATTATCAAGCTCTCCACAATTCTCAAGTCAGCGGTGGCTGAAGAATTTATGGCCAAGAACCCAGCCGCCCTTATTGAGCTGCCGAAACGCAGCAAGAAAGAAATAGACCCCTTCACACAAGAGGAGGCCAACACCATCATCGAGAAGATGTACCAGCACGATCACTGGCCGAGCACAATCTACGCAGCTTTTTTCGAGTTTGTGTTTTTTACGGGCATGCGACTATCCGAAGCCCTGGCGTTGCGGTGGGATGCGGTGAGCATTGAGAAAAGGACCGCCCACGTTTGTCGCGGCATTGCCCTGGGGGAAGTGGTGGAACGTACAAAGACCGGCGGGGATCGGTTCGTTTTGCTCAACGAACGAGCACTGCACGCTCTGGAATTTGCCAAGTCCTATGCAGAACGTCGGAAAAAAGGCTCGGGAAAGATACTCGAAACCCCCTATGTATTCCCTCCCTCGAAGAACAGCGAGTACGTCAAACAGACATCTGACCTCCATAAACAGTGGGGCCCGACACTTTCTGCGCTCGGGGTCCGGTACAGACCGCCGTACAACTGTCGTCACACCTATGCGACAATATGCATAATGTCTGGCATGAATCCCGCTTTTATATCCCAGCAGCTCGGCCATAGCGTGCAGATGCTGCTGTCGACCTATGCGCGATGGATCAACTCAAGCTCGGATTGGAGTGAGCTTGAAAAACTCCAACTTGGTCCCAAATTGGTCCCAGATCCAATAAGCGCTCCATAAGCTATTGAAAGGTAAGGTAATTGATCTCCACAGCTAACATCACGATGCAGTTCGGCGCCAAGCCGTTGTTCGAGAACGTCTCGGTCAAGTTTGGTGCAGGTAACCGTTATGGCCTGATCGGCGCCAACGGTTGCGGCAAGTCGACGTTCATGAAAATCCTCGGCGGCGACCTCGAGCCGTCCGGCGGCCAGGTCATGCTGGAGCCGAACGTGCGCCTGGGCAAGCTGCGCCAGGATCAGTTCGCCTACGAAGAATTCACCGTGATCGACACCGTCATCATGGGCCACGAGGAGCTGTGGAAGGTCAAGGCCGAGCGCGATCGCATCTACTCGCTGGCGGAAATGACCGAAGAAGACGGCATGGCCGTGGCCGAGCTGGAAACCGAGTTCGCCGAGATGGACGGCTACACCGCCGAGTCCCGCGCCGGCGAACTGCTGCTGGGCCTGGGCATCGGCATCGAGCAGCACCTGGGCCCGATGAGCGAAGTCTCGCCAGGCTGGAAGCTGCGTGTGTTGCTGGCCCAGGCGCTGTTTTCGGACCCGGAAGTGCTGCTGCTCGACGAGCCGACCAACCACCTGGACATCAACACCATCCGCTGGCTGGAAAACGTGCTGACCCAGCGCAACAGCCTGATGATTATCATTTCCCACGACCGTCACTTCCTCAACAGCGTGTGCACCCACATGGCTGACCTGGACTACGGCGAGTTGCGCCTGTTCCCGGGCAACTATGACGAGTACATGACCGTGGCTACCCAGTCGCGTGAGCAATTGCTCTCGGACAACGCCAAGAAGAAGGCCCAGATCAGCGAACTGCAATCGTTCGTCAGCCGTTTCTCGGCCAACGCCTCCAAAGCCAAGCAGGCCACGTCCCGCGCCAAACAGATCGACAAGATCCAACTGGCCGAAGTCAAGCCATCGAGCCGGGTCAGCCCGTTCATTCGCTTTGAGCAGAACAAGAAGCTGCACCGCCAGGCCGTTATCGTCGAGCGCATGGCCAAGGGTTTTGACGGCAAGCCCCTGTTCAAGGATTTCAGCTTCACCGTCGAAGCCGGCGAGCGCGTGGCGATCATCGGCCCCAACGGTATTGGCAAGACCACCCTGCTGCGCACCCTGGTCAATGAGCTGAGCCCGGATGCCGGTTCGGTGAAATGGACCGACGCCGCCGAAATCGGCTACTACGCCCAGGACCACGCCTCGGACTTCGAAGACGAGTCGAGCCTGTTCGACTGGATGGGTCGCTGGACCCAGGGCGGCGAGCAACTGGTACGCGGCACCCTGGGCCGCATGCTGTTCTCCAACGACGAGATCCTCAAGTCGGTCAAGGTCATCTCCGGTGGTGAGCAAGGCCGCATGCTGTTCGGCAAGCTGATTTTGCAAAAGCCCAACGTGCTGGTGATGGACGAACCGACCAACCACTTGGACATGGAATCGATCGAGGCGCTCAACCTGGCGCTGGAGAACTACCCCGGCACGCTGATTTTCGTCAGCCACGACCGCGAGTTCGTTTCGTCCCTGGCCACGCGCATCATCGAGCTGAGCCCAAGCGGCGTGATCGACTTCAGCGGCACCTATGACGACTACCTGCGTAGCCAAGGTGTGCTGATCTAGGCCAGCCACGACAAGCCTTAAGCGGTAAGCTCTTGGCTCGCCGCGCGCAACTTGCAGCTAAAAGCTAGAAGCTTGCGGCTCCACGAAAGCCCTGTCCTGGTGACAGGGCTTTTTGCGTCTGGGGTGGCCGGGTTGTTGCTCCAGCAACAGTGGGCAAGCAGTGGCTGTTGGATTTGCTGAGGGCCAAAGGCTTCGCCACAACGTTTCTAGAAACCAGTAAAAGCATTATTTATCAGTTGCTTATCACCCAATAGCCGGCTCAAAAAACAGCCATTTTTCCCTTGGCACGATCTCTGCTCTAGCCCCTTCAGTGAATTTTTTCCGGGGGAGACAGACATGCACCAACTTAATCCGATTACCAAGGGCCTGTGGCTCAGCCTGTTGTTGGCCGGGGGCGCGGCCAGCGATCTGACGCTGGCCGCCGAGGCGCTGGGCAGTGACGCGGCAAGCAGCGAGCCGGCACTCAAAACCGTGACCGTGACCGCCCAGCACCGCGAGCAAACCTTGCAGGAAGTGCCGGTGGCCGTGTCCGCCGTGCAGGGCACCCGTATCACCGCCGACGGCGTGCGCGCCATGGGCGATATCACCACGTTCATTCCCAACGCCTCGGCGAAGAACCCCGACGGCGACGGCCGCCCGCGCTGGTACATCCGTGGCCTGGGCACCGGCGATACCGGCGCGGCCACGGTGTTCCCGGTGGGCATCTATGCCGACGACGTGTACCTCAACGCGCCGATTGCCGGGGGCGGCCCGCTGTTCGACCTGGAACGCATCGAGATCCTGCGCGGGCCCCAAGGCACCCTGTACGGCAAGAACACCACGGCCGGCGCGGTCAATGTGATCTCAAAAAAACCCACCTTCGACACCGACGGCTACGGCACGCTCGGTGTTGGCAGCAAGAACGAACGCATCCTCAGCGGCGCCCTCGGCGGTGCCCTGGTGGACGAACGCCTGGCGGCGCGGGTGGCGCTGTACTCCGAGGAGCGCGACGGCTTCCAGAAGAACCTCGATGACGACCACAGCTACGGCGACGTCAACAAAAAAGCCGTGCGCGTGCAGTTCCTCGCCCAGCTCAACCCGGACTTGCAAGCCCTGCTGAAAATCCACAGCCGCGAACACAAGGGCGACGGCAGCAACGGCTCGCTGCCGGTGGGCCGCTACTACAACGTCGGCTACCAGCGCCCCCATGGCCGCGACAACGACCTGAACGTGGACGAAGACGCCAAGCTCAACCACGACGGCACTTCCCTGACCCTCAACTGGAACCTGGGGGACTACACCCTCACCGCCATCAGCGCCTACGACCACCTCCGCGGGCAGTCGGTGAGCGACGCCGACTACACGCCCTACGAAGTCAACGGCGCCGCCGACAACGACAACCAATACACCCAGTATTCCCAGGAGCTGCGCCTGGCCTCGCCCCAGCAGGAAACCCTGCGCTGGCTGGTGGGCGCCCACTACTTCCACGAAGACCTGGACAGCAGCAGCGTGCGCACCATCACCCCAGGCCCGACGCCCAATGGCAGCGGCTCCAACCAAACAGGCGGCGCCACGGTTTTTCGTGACCTCAACTACGACCACCAAACCGACAGCTACGCGCTGTTCGGCAACCTGACCTACGACTTCACCGACAACTTCACCGTCACCGGTGGCCTGCGCTGGACCCAGGAAAAGAAAGACATCGACCTCAACCTCACCCAACTGACCCGCGCCAGCGCCAACGGCCCGTTGATCCCCCTGAGCGCCGCTGGCAGCAACGGCAGCCGCGAGGACAACAAAACCTGGGAAGCCTGGACCTACGACCTCACGCCCGAATACCGGATCAACGACAACGTGCGGGTGTTTTTGCGCTACGCCCACGGTTTTCGTTCCGGCGGCTTCAACACCGGGCTGTCCACCAGCCTCGCGCAGCTGACCTCGGTGGATCCGGAGCAACTGGACGCCTACGAAATCGGCGTCAAGTCCGAGTGGTTCAACAATCGCCTGAGCGCCAACGCGAACATTTTCTACTACGACTACAGCGACATTCAGGTCAACCTGCTGACCGTCAACAACGGCGTGCTCACCACGGCCCTCACCAACGGCGCCAAGGGCAAGGTCAAGGGCGCGGAGCTGGAACTCGAAGGCCAACCCACCGACTACCTGCACCTGCGCGCGGCGGTGTCGTTCCTGGACACCGAATACACCGATTTCAAGAACACCAACCCCAACACCGGCGCCGTCACCGGCGACTACAGCGGCAACCGCTTCGTGCGCTCGCCGCGCCATGTGGTGGCCCTGGGCGCCGACTACACCATCCCCCTGCAGGTGGGCGGCAAACTGGTGGCCGGCGGCGACGTCAGCTACCGCGACAAGGAATTCTTCCTCGCCGACCGCCAGGGTGGCGGTGCCGACAAAACCCTCAACCAACCCCACTACACCTTGGCCAACACGCGCCTGACCTGGTTCAGCCCGGACGAAAAACTCAGCGTCACGGGGTTTGTCAACAACGTCACCGACCGCCGCTACCAGGTGCACGGGCGGCCCAACGGCCCGGTCGGCCAGTACGTCATCACCTACGGCGACCCGCGCACCGTGGGCCTGAGTGTGACGAGCCGGTTCTGATTTCCTGGCTATTTGTAGGTAGCACGCGGGCCTGGTGACGGGCTGCTGATGGGGTGTTGCTCCAGCAGCAGTCGCGGCCCCCTCCCGCTATGTGTGGGAGCGGGCTCGCCCGCGATAGCGGCCGGCCAGTTCCCCACTTTGGCCGCTGACACCGTGCAATCGCGGGCGAGCCTGCTCCCACAGGGCCATAGGTACACGGCCCTGGCACAGCTCTTGCGATAGCCCCCCCGGTACTTCGCTCATTTAAGGCTGACCATGCCCAATCGCCCTCGCCGTTTACTGCTTGCCCTGACCTGGCTGATCTCGCCCCTGGCCCTGCTTGCCCTATGGGCGGCGGTGGCGGCCGCCGGTGTGTTCCCGCGCAACCTGTTGGTGCCGCCGCTGGCGGTGGTGCAGACCTTCGCCGAGCTGCTGGCCAGTGGCGAACTGCAAGAACACCTGCACAGCAGCCTGTCGCGCCTGGGCCTGGGCTTTGTCTTTGGCGCCCTCGGTGGCCTGGGGTTGGGGGTGTTGATGGCGCTGTCGAAAACCGTCGACGCCTATTGCGGGCCGCTGTTCCACACCCTGCGCCAGATCCCCAGCATCGCCCTGATCCCGATGTTCGTGTTGCTGTTTGGCATCGACGAAACCTTCAAGATCATCATCGTCGCCAAGGCCGCGTTCTTTCCCGTGGCGCTGGCCGCCAGCGAAGGGGTACGGGCGATCCCGCGCAGCTATTTCGAGGTGGCCCAGGTGTATCGCTTGCCCTGGCCCACGTTCGTCTGGCGCATCGCCCTGCCCGCCGCCACGCCGCCGATCATCACCGGCCTGCGCATCAGCCTGACCCGCGCCTGGGTGGTGCTGGTGGCCACCGAGTTGCTGGCGGCCGACAGCGGCCTGGGGCAGATGATCGAGATGAGCCGGCAGATGCTGCGCATCGACATCGTGATGGTCGGGGTGGTGGTCACCGGCGTCGTCGGTTTTGCCCTGGATTTTTCCTTTCGCACCCTCGAACAGCGCTTGTTGCGCTGGCAAACCCGCTAGGAGGCGCTGATGCCCACATTGCTTGAAAGAACCCGCGGGCTCTTGCTGCCGCTGCTGTTGCTCGGCGCCTGGGAATACGCCTCGCGCCAGGACGCCGCCGGGGCCTACGCCTTTGTACCGCTATCGACCATCGGCGCCGCCCTGTTGGAACTGCTGGGCAACGGCGAGTTGCTGGTCAACCTGCTCGCCAGCCTCGCCCGCACCTGCACCGGCCTGGCCGTGGGCATTGTCGCCGGCGTCGCGCTGGGGGTGGCCATGGCCCTGTCGGCACGGGCCAATCGCTTGATCGGGCCGCTGTTTCATGCGATCCGCCAGGTACCGATGCTCGGCTGGATCCCGCTGATCGCCATGTGGTTCGGCAATGGCGAGTTTTCCAAGGTGCTGATCGTCTCCCTCGCCGCGTTCTACCCCATGGCGCTCAACACCTACCAGGGTTTTCATCACGTCGAGCAGCGCTACCGCGAGGTGGGCCAGGTGCTGGTGCTTAGCCGCCGCCAGCAGTTTGTCCATGTGCTGTGGCCCGCCGCACTGCCGAGCCTGTGCACCGGGGTGCTGCATGCACTGGCGTTTGCCTGGGTGACAGCGGTGGGCAGCGAGCTGTTCCTGGCCTCCGGTGCCGGCCTGGGCAACCTGATGATGAACGCCGAGGCCGGCTCGCGCATGGAGGTGATCGTGCTGTGCGTGCTGTGCATCGGCCTGCTCGGTTATGTGATGAACCTGTTGTTTACCCGTTTGAGCCGCCACCTGCTGCGCTGGCGCCCGACCCGTTGAGAGGCCTGCCCATGAACGCCATCGCCCCATTCGCCACACACACCGGCGCACCTGCCGCGCTGGCCGCCGCCAGCGGCGCCGTGCAGGTCCGTGGCCTGAACAAGACCTACCGCCTGCAGGGCAAGGCCCTGCCGGTGCTTGCCGACATCGAGCTGGACGTGCGCCCCGGCGAGTTCGTCAGCATTGTCGGCGCCAGCGGTTGCGGCAAATCCACCCTACTGCGCCTGATCGTGGGCCTGGAGGCCGAGTACGAGGGGCAGATCCGCCTCGACGGCGCGCTCATTACCGGCACCAGCCTGGAGCGCGGCATCGTGTTCCAGGACCACCGCTTGTTCCCCTGGATGAGCGTGGCCCAGAACATCGCCCTGGCCCTGAAAAACCACGCCCTGCCCCAGGCCGAGAAGGCGCGCCTGGTGGCCGAGCACATTGCCCTGGTCAACCTCGACGGCTTCGCCGACGCCTACCCGCACCAGCTCTCCGGCGGCATGGCGCAGCGCGCGGCCATTGCCCGGGCGCTTATCAACAAACCCAAAGTGCTGCTGCTGGACGAACCTCTGGGCGCCCTCGACGCCCTGACCCGGGTGCACTTGCAGCACGAGTTGCAGCGCATCTGGGTGCAACAGCGCTGCACGGTCATCATGGTCACCCACGACATCGAAGAAGCCCTGTACCTAGGCGACCGGGTGATCGTGATGGACGCCCACCCAGGGCGGATCAAGCGCCAGATCCACGTCGACCTGCCCCACCCCCGCGACCGCGCATCGCCCGTGCTGCAAGGCTACAAGGAGCAATTGCTGGAGGAGTTGGTGGGTCATTGAGCCCGAGAGGGCTGTGGGAGGACTCTCTGTAGCGGGAACTGCCTGTGGGAGCGAGCCTGCTCGCGATAGCGGCCTGTCTGTTACACCGCTATCGCGAACAGGCTCGCTCCCACAACCTCGTCCCCACCGTGAGGCGGTTATTGCCTGAGCAAACTTGGCGACACTCCAAGCACAACTTCTTATATATAAATTGACCCAGGTCAACAAAACCAAACTTAATTAACTTTCCAGCCTCAGAAACAGCAAAAACTTGTAGGCCAGCAACTTTCTATCGCCATCATAGACGCTATCGATAATACTATCGACAAGCTTGATTGGCACCCAAAAAACTTCGCACTTACACTGCGCACCTTGTAAACCGGGGCTTGGCGCCCATACCGCTACCACCAAAGTCGTATATACGCCAAATAACTCAGTGTTTTAATGGGTTATCCGGCACTACCAACTACCCTCTGCAAAACGCCCGCCGAATAACTAATAACCTCACGGCGCGCGCTCGGTATTTGTCCGGATTTTGTATTAACCGTGAATAAGAAATCCTTGCGGGGGTTACCTCGTTATATAGGCGCTTGCCTGATGAGTCGTAACGCCGCCTGAACCAGGAGATTTAAATGGACCTTGGCAGAAGACAGTTCTTCAAGCTTTGTACTGTCGGCGTGGCTACGGCTACGACCGCGACCCTGGGCTTTGCCCCTGGCGTGGCGCAGGCAACGCAGTCGCGCCAGTACAAGCTGCTGCGGGCCAAGGAAACCCGCAATAACTGCACCTACTGCTCGGTCGGCTGCGGCATTTTGATGTACAGCCTGGGCGACGGCGCGAAGAACGCCAAGGCGCGGATTTTCCACATCGAAGGCGACCCCGATCACCCGGTCAGCCGTGGCTCGCTGTGCCCCAAGGGCGCGGGCCTGGTGGACTACATCCACAGCGAGCAGCGCCTGCTGTTCCCTGAATACCGCGCGCCGGGTTCCGACACCTGGCAGCGCATCAGTTGGGAGCACGCCATCGAGCGCATCGCGCGCCTGATGAAGGACGACCGCGACGCCAACTTCATCGAGAAAAACGCCAAGGGCACCACGGTCAACCGCTGGCTCAGCACCGGCATGCTTTGCTCCTCGGCGGCCAGCAGCGAAACCGGCTCGCTGGACCAGCGCTTCACCCGCGCCCTGGGCATCCTGGGCACCGACAGCCAGGCCCGGGTGTGCCACGCGCCGACGGTGTCGGCCCTGGCGCCGACCTTTGGCCGTGGCGCCATGACCAACAACTGGGTGGACATCAAGAACGCCAACGTGGTGCTCATCATGGGCGGCAACCCCGCCGAGGCGCACCCCGTGGGCTTTAAGTGGGTGATCGAAGCCAAGATCCGCAACGGCGCCAAGGTGATAGTCGTGGACCCGCGCTTCAACCGCAGCGCAGCGGTGGCCGACATCTACTCGCCGATCCGCGCCGGCTCCGACGTGACCTTCCTCATGGGCATGGTCAACTACCTGATTACCCACGACAAAATCCAGCATGAGTACGTGCGCGCCTACACCAACGCCAGCCTCATCGTGCGCCCCGACTATGCGTTCGACGATGGCCTGTTCAGTGGCTACGACGCGAAAAAACGCAGCTACGACCGCAGCTCCTGGACCTACGAACTCGACGCCCAGGGCTTTGCCAAGCGCGACCCGACCCTGAGCCACCCGCGCTGTGTGTGGAACCTGCTCAAGGCCCACGTCAGCCGCTACACCCCGGAAATGGTCACCAACATCTGCGGCACACCCAAGGACGACTTCCTGAAGATCTGCGCGATCCTGGGCGAAACCAGCGCCCCGGACAAAACCGCGACCTTCCTCTACGCCCTGGGCTGGACCCACCACACCAACGGCGCGCAGATGATCCGCGGCTCGGGCATGCTGCAATTGCTGCTGGGCAACATCGGCATGGCCGGCGGCGGCGTCAACGCCTTGCGCGGCCACTCCAACATCCAGGGCTACACCGACCTGGGCCTGCTGTCGCTGCGCCTGCCCGGTTACATGAACCTGCCCTCGGACGAACAGACCGACCTGGCCACCTACCTCAAGCAAACCACGCCCACCGCGTTGCAGGCCGACCAGGTCAACTACTACAAGAACACGCCGAAATTCTTCGTCAGCATGATGAAGAGCTTCTGGGGCGACAAAGCCACCCAGGCCAACGACTGGGGTTTCGACTGGCTGCCCAAGTGGGATGACAGCTACGACATCATCAACTTCACCAACCGCATGTACGAAGGCAAGGTCAACGGCTACATCGCCCAGGGCTTCAACCCGGTGGCCGCGTTCCCGGACAAGAACAAAGCCTCGGCGGCCCTGGCCAAGCTCAAGTTTCTGGTGATTATCGACCCGCTCGCCACCGAGACCTCCAGCTTCTGGAAAAACCACGGCGAGCAGAACGACGTCGACACCGCCGCCATCCAGACCGAAGTGTTCCGCCTGCCCTCCTCCTGTTTTGCCGAGGAGAACGGCTCGATCGTCAACTCCGGGCGTTGGCTGCAATGGCACTGGGCCGGCGCCGCGCCGCCGGGCGAGGCCTGGCACGACGGCAAGATCCTCGGCCACCTGTTCCTCAAACTGCGTGAGCTATACGCCAAAGAAGGCGGCGCCAACCCGGCGCCGATCCTCAACATGGCCTGGGACTACAAAGACCCGCTGGACCCGGCCCCCGAAGAAGTGGCCAAGGAATCCAACGGCTATGCCCTGGCCGACCTGTACGACGACAAAGGCGCGCTGATACTGCGCAAGGGCCAGTTGCTCAACGATTTTTCCCAATTGCGCGACGACGGCAGCACGGTGTGCTTCAACTGGATCTTCGCCGGTTCCTGGACCGAGCAAGGCAACCAGATGGCCCGGCGCGACAACGCTGACAGCGGCTTGGGCTGCACCCCGGGCTGGGCCTGGGCCTGGCCGCAGAACCGACGCATCCTCTACAACCGCGCCTCGGCCGACCCCCAGGGCCAGCCATGGGACCCCAAACGCAAAATCATCGGCTGGGACGGCACCCGCTGGAGCGGCAGCGACGTACCGGACTTCCCCGTCGGCGTGGCACCGGGCACCAGCACCAGCCCCTTCATCATGCTGCCCGAAGGCGTGGGCCGGTTGTTCTCGGTGGGCGCGCTCAACGACGGGCCGTTCCCGGAGCACTACGAACCCACCGAGAGCCCGCTGCTCAACAACCCGCTGCACCCCAACGTCACCTACAGCCCCACGGCGCGCCTGTATGAGCACGACCGTTCGCGCATGGGCAAACGGGACGAGTTCCCCTACGTGGCTACCACCTACTCGATCACCGAGTTGTTCCGCCACTGGACCAAGCACTCGCGCCTCAACGCCATCGTGCAGCCCGAGCAGTTCATCGAGATCGGCGAAAAGCTCGCGGCGGAAAAAGGCATCGTCCAGGGCGACACCGTGCGCGTGAGCACCAAGCGTGGCTACATCAAGGCCAAAGCCGTGGTGACCAAGCGCATCCGGCGCCTGGCCATCGACGGCCAGGACGTGGACACCATCGGCATCCCCTGCCACTGGGGCTACGAAGGGTCGACGCGCAAAGGCTTTTTGGCCAACACCCTGACGCCCGGTATCGGCGACTCCAACACCCACACGCCTGAGTACAAGGCCTTCCTCGTCAACATTGAAAAGGTCTAACGGAGCGCCCTTATGTCCCTGCAATCCCAAGACATCATCAAACGCTCCGCCACCCACGTGCTGACCCCGGCGCCCCACGCCCGCGACCAGCAAATGGAAGTGGCCAAGCTGATCGACGTGAGCATCTGCATCGGCTGTAAGGCCTGCCAGGTGGCGTGCAACGAGTGGAACGACCTGCGCGACGAAGTCGGGCACAACGTCGGTGTCTACGACAACCCGGCCGACCTCTCGGCCGACACCTGGACCCTGATGCGCTTCGACGAAGTCGAGGACGAAAGCGGCAAGCTCGAATGGTTGATCCGCAAGGACGGCTGCATGCACTGCGCCGACCCGGGCTGCCTCAAGGCCTGCCCGCAACCGGGGGCGATCATCCAGTACGCCAACGGCATCGTCGATTTCCAGTCCGAGCACTGCATCGGCTGCGGCTACTGCATCGCCGGGTGCCCGTTCGACGTGCCGCGCATCAACAAGAAGGACAACAAGGCCTACAAGTGCACCCTGTGCGTGGACCGCGTGGCGGTCGGCCAGGAGCCGGCGTGCGTCAAGACCTGCCCCACCGGCGCGATCAACTTCGGCAGCAAGCAAGACATGCAGCACCTGGCCGGCGAGCGCGTGGTGGAGTTGCAGGGCCGCGGCTTTGCCGGCGCCGGCCTGTATGACCCGCAAGGCGTGGGCGGCACCCACGTGATGTACGTGCTGCAACACGCCGACAAGCCGCACCTGTACCACAAGCTGCCCACCGACCCGCGTATCAGCACAGCGATCCAGGGCTGGAAAGGCTGGATGAAACCCCTGGCCGCCGCCGCGTTCTTCGCCACCCTCGGCGCGACGATGTTCCACTACATCGCCACCGGGCCCAACGAAGTGGACGAGCAGGAAGAACACGAAGAGGACACCCTGGTATGAACAAGGACAAAATGATCCTGCGCACGCCGTTCCTGGAACGCGCCTGCCATTGGCTGATGGTGCTGTGCTTCATCGCGGTGGCCCTGTCGGGGCTGTCGTGGTTCTTCCCTTCGTTCAACGGCCTTAACGCCGTGTTCGGCACGCCGCAACTGGCGCGCATCCTCCATCCGTTCTTCGGTGTGGCGGTGTTTTTGGCCCTGGTGTTCCTGTTTATCCGCTTCGTCAACTACAACCTGCCCGAACCCGAGGACAAGGAGTGGTTCACCCACCTCGACCGGGTCATCAGCGCGCGCCACGACAAGCCCCTGCACATCGGCAAGTACAACCCCGGGCAGAAGCTGTTGTTCTGGGGAATCATGGGCCTGATTAGCCTGCTGTTGCTCAGCGGCGTGGTGATCTGGCGGCCGTACTTCGCGCCGCTGTTCAGCATACCGGTGATCCGCGTCGGCCTGTTCGTGCATGC
The DNA here is from genome assembly GCF_059862525.1 of Pseudomonas sp. MF08875. NCBI lineage: Bacteria > Pseudomonadati > Pseudomonadota > Gammaproteobacteria > Pseudomonadales > Pseudomonadaceae > Pseudomonas > Pseudomonas sp. MF08875. The sequence goes on along the minus strand of NZ_JCBCUW010000004.1, from coordinate 80,210 downwards.
CCTGGCCGGGTTGTCGCTGATCCTGCTGGTGATCGGCCACGCGTACCTGGCGTTCTGGGTCAAAGGCTCGATCCGCGGCATGGTCACCGGCTACGTCACCCGCAACTGGGCCAAGCAGCACCACGACCGCTGGTATCGCCAACTCAACGCCAAACAGCGCAAGGCGCGGGGCCCGAAATGAACAGCATCCACCTGACCCCGGTGCAGGAGCGCAGCCCCGGCATCGGCGAAATCACCGCGCTGCTGCTGCCCGAACTGGGCCTGCGCTACAGCCTGCGGGCCCAGCGCCTGCGCCACTTGGCGGCGGAGCATGCGATGGGCGACTACCTGCGCTTTGTCGCGCGCATCGCCGACGTGCAGCAGCAACTGCTCGACAGCGCACCGCTGCCCGCCGCCCTCAAGGCCTCCCTGGCTGCGCGCCTGGAGCATCCCGGCGCGCCCCTGGCCGGCAACGCCGACCTGAGCGAGCCCTACTGGCAAGAACTGCTGCGCCACCTGTGCGAAGCGCTGTACATCGACAGCTCGCCGACCATCCGCGCCACCCTCGATGCCGTCACCGCGCTGGACGCCGCCGCCCTGCACGCCAAGGCCCAGGCCCTGCTGGCGGGGCGTTTCGCCGAGGTCGACAGCGGCCAGGCGCTGTTTATCTGGGCGGCCCTGGCGCTGTACTTCACCCAACTGGCGGCGCATTTGCCGGCCTCGGCCAAGGCCTGTGTCGGCGAGCACCGCCAGCATTGCCCAGTGTGCGCCAGTACCCCGGTGGCCAGCCTGATAATGAGCGGCGCCCAGGCCGGCCTGCGCTACCTGCACTGCGGCCTGTGCGAGAGCCGCTGGCACATGGTGCGGGTCAAGTGCAGCAACTGCGAAGCCACCGGCAACCTCGACTACTGGAGCCTGGAGCAGCACAACGCCGCCGCCAAGGCCGAGAGTTGCGGCGACTGCCACAGCTACCTGAAGGTGTTCTACCCCGAGCACGACAGCGCCTTGGAGCTGGTGGCCGACGACCTGGCCAGCCTGGCCCTGGACGGCGAAGTCGAACGCCAGGGCTTTGCCCGCAGCGGCCTCAACCCGTTTTTGTTCCCCGGCTGAAAAAAACCGCTGCGGCGTTTTGCCCCTTGCCCCCACGCAACGCCGCGAGCGCTCTGGCTCGCGGCTTTGGCGCTGAGATCAAAAAGCCACCTTATGCGATTTAGGAATCAGTAAATTCTTTTATATTCCTTTAACGTTTTGCAACAGGCTGCAAGACTCGGCACCAGAATCATCCATTAAGTGTTGAGAACCCCATGAAAAAATTGACTGCCCTCCCCGCCCTCACCCTCGCCGTGCTGTCCGGCCTGGCCCACGCCGATCGCCTGGATGACATCAAGAAATCCGGCGTACTGCGCGTGGCTTCGTTCGACAGCAACCCACCGTTCGGTTTCATCGACGCCAAAAGCAAGCAGATCGAAGGCCTGGACGTGGACTACGCCAAGGCCATCGCCGACAAGCTCGGGGTGAAGCTGCAACTGCAACCGACCAACCCGGCCAACCGCGTGCCGTTGCTGGTGGCCAACAAGGTCGACCTGGTGCTGGCCAACTTCACCATCACCCCCGAGCGCGCCGAGCAGGTCAACTTCAGCATTCCTTACTTCAGCTCCGGCCAGCAGTTCATCGTCAAGAAAGGCACCCTCAAGTCCCCTGAAGACCTGAACAAATGGCGCGTCGGCGTAGACAAAGGCACCGTCAACGAAGGCGTGCTGCGCGACAAGTTCCCCGGCGCCAAAGTGATCGCCTATGACGACACCCCGTTCGCCTTCACCGCCCTGCGCAACGGCAACGTGCAAGCCATTACCCAAGACGGCCCGAAACTCATCGGCCTGCTGGCCAACGTGCCGGACAAGGACAAGTACGAAGTACCGCCGTTCACCATCTCCAACGACCTGATCGGCGTGGGCGTGCCCAAGGGCGAAACCGCCCTGACCGAAGTGGTCAACCAAACCCTGCTGGAGCTGGAAAGCAAAGGCCAGGCGCAGAAGATCTACGACACCTGGTTCGGCCCCGACACCAAGACCCCGCTAACCCGCCTCTACAAGATCGGCGACAAGAGCTGAGCCCAGCGCTGTGTAATGCCACCAACAGCCCGCAGCGGATCACCGCGCGGGCGTTTTTGATTCTGCATGGACACTGCTGTGATGTTCGGTGAACTGCTCGGCCCGCAATACCTGCACTGGTTGTTCGATGGATTTGTCCTGACCCTGGCCCTGAGCGCCGTGGTTTGCCTGGTGGCCACAGCCCTGGGTTTCGTGGTCTGCCTGGCGCGCCTGTCGCCCTCGCGGCTGCTGGCCTGGCCGGCCCACGCCTACCTGGCGCTGTTTCGCAATACGCCGCTGCTGGTGCAGCTGTTTTTCTGGTACTTCGGCGTCAGCGCCCTGCTGCCCGAAGCCCTGGTGATGTGGTTGAACATGCCCCACGAGATCAGCCTCGCGGGCTGGGTCATCGGTTGGCCGTCCTTTGAGTTCATCGCCGGTTTCTGGGGCCTGACGCTCTACACCGCGGCTTTTATCGCCGAAGAATTCCGTGCCGGCATCGCCTCGGTACGCACCCAGCAGCGCGAGGCCGGGTTCGCCCTGGGCCTGCGCAGCGCCCAGGTGTGGCTGTACGTGGTGTTGCCGCAAGCCTTGCGCACCGCATTCGGGCCGCTGTTGGGGCAGTACATGAACGCATTGAAGAACTCGTCCCTGACCATGGCCATCGGCTTGGCCGAGTTGTCCTACGCCTCGCGCCAGGTCGAAACCGAAACCTTCAAGACCTTCCAGGCCTTCGGCTTCGCCACCCTGCTCTACGTGCTCAGCATTGCCCTGATCGAAGCCATCGGGCAGTGGGTGCAGCACAGCAAGCGCTATCGCCAGGGGGCGGCTTGAGCCATGGACTTTTCCGTTATCAGCGACAACCTCGACTACTTCCTGATCGGCGCCTACCCCAACGGCCCCCTTGGCGGTGCAGCGCTGACCCTGGTGCTGAGCCTGCTGTCCGGCACCATCGCCGCCGCCCTGGGCCTGGCCTTGGGCTTGGGCCTGACCCTGCTCAAAGGCTGGCCCCGGGGCGTGTTGCTGGCGGTGCTGGGCTTTTTACGGGCGATCCCGGTGCTGATGTTGATTTTCTGGAGCTACTTCCTCCTGCCCATCGTCTTCAAGGTGGACGTACCGGCCCTGGCCACGGTGGTCTGCGCCCTGTCGCTGATCGGTGGGGCCTACCTGGCGCACTCGGTGCACGCCGGCATCCAGAGCCTGCCCACAGGCCAATGGGCCGCCGCCCGCGCCCTGGGCATGCAGCCTTGGCAGGTGCTGCGCCTGATAATCCTGCCCCAGGCCCTGCCGATCATGCTGCCCTCGTTCCTCAACCAGTGGATCAGCCTTATCAAGGACACCTCCCTGGCCTACGTCATTGGAGTGGGTGAGTTGTCGTTCGTCGCCACCCAGGTCAGCAACCGGGTCATGGTCCATCCCACGGAGATCTTCCTGTTCGTGGCCCTGGTGTACTTCCTGTTCTGCGCCAGCCTCGACCTGGCCGCCAACTGGCTGACCCGCAAACCCACCCGCGCGTCGTAGCAAGCGGAGCACCGCCCGGCCCGCTCCCACAGCGGAGCGGCGGGCCAGCCAGCATAAGTGATCGACACCAGAGTGGGAGCGAGCCTGCTCGCGATGGCGGTATTCCAGCCACGATAACTGCATGGCCTGAACCGGCCTGATCGCAGGTAAGGCCCGCTCCCACCGTTGGAATGGTGGGTGTTCCTCTGTAGGAGCGAGCCTGCTCGCGATGGCGGTATTACAGCCTCGATAGCTGCATGGCCTGAACCGCCCTCATCGCGGGCAGGGCCCGCTCCCACCGTTGGAATGGTGGTGTGTTCCTCTGTAGGAGCGAGCCTGCTCGCGATGGCGGTACTCCAGCCTCGATAACTGCATGGCCTGAACCGGCCTCATCGCGGGCAAGGCCCGCTCCCACCGTTGGAATGGTGGTGTGTTCCTCTGTAGGAGCGAGCCTGCTCGCGATGGCGGTATTCCAGCCTCGATAGCTGCATGGCCTGGACCGGCCTCATCGCGGGTAAGGCCCGCTCCCACCGTTGGAATGGTGGGTGTTCCTCTGTAGGAGCGAGCCTGCTCGCGATGGCGGTATTCCAGCCACGATAACCGCATGGCCTGGACCGGCCTCATCGCGGGCAAGGGCCCGCTCCCACAGGGGATGGGGCTTAGAACGCGGCCTTGACCGACACCATGAAGTTGCGCGGTTCGCCGTAGAAGTTGCCGAAGTTCTCCGTGCCGATGGTGGCGTAGTAGCGCTTATCGAACAGGTTGTTGCCGTTCAGCGCCAGCGACCAGGTGTCGTCGATGCGGTAGCCGATGCGCCCGTTCCAGATGGCGTAGCCGGCCTGGTTGAACTTCTGCCCGGTGGCCGGCGAGGCGCGGAAGTTGTCGCTTTGTGCGTTGACGCCGGCGCCGAGGGTGAAGCGCTCCAGCGACCCGCCCAGGCTGTAGTCGCCCCACAGGCGCAGCATGTGCCGGGGCACGTAGGTGTTGAAAGCCACGCCGTTTTTCGTGGTGTCGATGTCGTCCAGGGTCTTGGTTTGGGTGTAGGTGTAGCCGGCCAGCAGTTGCAGGCGTTCGAGCACCTGGCCGCTGACTTCGGCTTCAAAGCCCTGGGCGCGGACTTTGCCGGCGTTGAGGTAGCAGTAGCCGTCCGGGGTGGCGCAGTCGGAGGAGGCGTAGTCGGTTTGCGCCTGGTCTTTGCGCAGGGTGCGGAACAGGTTCACCGAGCTGTTCAGGCGCCCGTCCAGCCACTCGCCCTTGATCCCCAGCTCATAGCTCTGCCCCACCATCGGTTTGAGGGAGGCGCCGCTGTCGCTGCGCAAATTGCCCTGCGGGGTAAAGATGTCGGAGTAGCTGGCGTAAGCCGTGAGGTGCTCGTTGAGGTCCAGCAGCACCCCGGCGAACGGCGTGACCTGGCCGGTTTCCGTGCTGTTGGACACTTCACGGGTTTGCGAGCGCAAGTAGAACGAGTCGGTGTCGGATTTGTACCAACTGACCCGGCTGCCGACGATCAGGGTCAGCGGGTCGGCCAGTTTCAGGCGCAGGGTGGAATACGCCCCGTACTGCTTGGTCAGCGAATCCACCGGGCCACCGCGGGTGGAGTTTTTGGTGAAGTAATCATCGCTGGGCTCGATGATGTTTTTGTCCGGGTGCAACACGTTCTGGTTCTGCGGCACGAAGGCCACGGAGTAGAAGTCGTCCTTGTGGGAACGGCTGGCGTTGACCCCCACGGTCAGTTCGTGTTGCTGGCCCAGGGCATCGAATTTGCCGTCCAGGTAGGCGTCGAAGCCGTAGTCGACCTGGTCGTAGTCATAGAAGCTGCCGAGCATGCGGGTTTCGTTGACGCCCGGGGTCACCGCGCCTGAGGCGAAGGCGTATTTGATGTCTTGGGTGTTCTTGGTGTACACGCCGGCCACTTTGAGCGCCCAGTCGTCGTTGAGCTGATGCTTGATGTCGCCGAACGCCGTGGTGCGTTTGCTGCGCCAGTTGTTCCACGCCGGGTCCAGGCAGGTGGAGCGGCGCAGCTTGAGGTCGCTGCCGTCCTTGTAGCGCGGCAGGCCGCCCCAGCACGGTGTGGCATCGAGGTCTTCATAGGCCAGGCCGACGCCCAGGGTGGTGTCGGGGCTGAGGTCGAAATCCAGGGCGCCGTAGTAGGTCTGGTCGCGGCGCTCGGCGTTGTCGTAGAAGTAGCGCCGCGACTGCTCGGCCACCACCGCCCGGCCGCGCACGGTGCCGGCGTCGTTGAGGGGGCCGCCGGTGTCCACCTGGCCACGGTAGTTGTCCCAGGTGCCGCCACTGAGCGACAGCTCGGTGTGGGCGCTGCTCTGCCCGCGCTTGCGCACAAAGTTGACCGCGCCCGAGGTGCCGCCCGCGCCTTTCATCATGCCCGCTGCGCCGCGCAGCACTTCCACGCGGTCGAAGTAGGCCATGTCGCTGCTGAAGCTGTCGGCCTGTACGTAGTTGTTGCCCATGTCCAGGGGCACGCCGTCGTACTGGTACTGGCCGAGCATCTGGAAGCCACGGGAGTAGAAGTATTTGCCGCCCATGGGCGAGTCGTAGACGGTGATACCGGGGACTTTTTCCATCACCTGGTCGATGGTGGTCAGGTTCTGGTCGTCAAGCATCTTGCGGGTCATGACGGTGAGGGACTGGGGCGTGTCCTTGAGGCTGTGGGCGCCCTTGCCGATGGTCACCGCGCCCGTGGTGTAGGAGCCGCTGTTCTCGGTGGTGGCCCCCAGTTGCTCGGCGGAAATGGTGGTGGCCCCCAGTTCCAGGGCCGCGCCGTCGGCCGCCACCGCCCGCAGCACGTAGCTGCCGTTGCTTTGCGCCTCGGCCTGCAAGCCGCTGCCCTGCAGGATGCGGGCAAAACCTTCGGCAACGCCGTAGGCGCCCCGCAGCCCGGCCGAGCGGCGGCCTTCGGTGTAGCGGGCGTCGAATGACAGCGCCACCCCGGCGGCACTGGCAAAACGGCTGAGCACTTCGGCCAGGCTGCCAGCGCCCACCTCGAACGTGCGCGCCGCACCCTGTTCCTGGGCGACCTGGGCCGCCGCCGGCAAGGCCAACCCGGTGCTGCCCACGACCATGCCCAACAGCGCGATCTTGACCCCGTGGGCCAAGCGCCCCGCCCGCGGTTTTTGAATATGAGACATGCGTGCCCTTCCCCGATAACGATTATTAAACTCACTGGGGGATAAGCCGAGCGATGGGCGGCAAAAGTGCAAAGGCCGCAAAAAAATTTTCAGCCACCGGTTACTCAGGCGCTAACGCTGACCCAATAGCGGGTGTAGCGCGTGATGTTCAGGCCAAAGGCGCTGTGCAGCGCGGCCAGGGCCAGGTCGGTGTCGTCCAGCGGGAACGCGCCAGAGACTTTGAGCCCGGCAATCGCCGGGTCGCAGCGCAACACGCCCACCCGGTAACGCGCCAGTTCGGCCAGCAACTCGCCCAAGGGCCGGTCGATGGCAATCAGGCTGCCCTGCTGCCAGGCGCCCACCGACGCATCGTTGGCCCGCACCGGCCCCAACCCCTGCGCTTGCAGGGCCACCCGTTGCCCCGCTTCCAGGCGCAGCGCCGTACGCTGCCCCGCCAGGCTGACTTGCACGGCTTTGTCCAACACCGCCACTTCACCGCCCGCGCCCTCGGCGCGCACGATAAACCGCGTGCCCAGGGCCAGCACGCGGCCCTGGCGGGTCTCGACGCGAAACGGCCGGCGCAGCGGGTCGGCGGCGGTGCTGACAAGGATTTCCCCGGCCAGCAGGTGCAACAAGCGCTGCTGGCCATCGAAGCGCACATTGACCGAGGTATTGGTGTTAAGCAGCAGCGAGCTGCCGTCCGCCAGGCGCACTTCGCGGCGCTCGCCGACGGCGGTGTGGTAATCGGCAAAGCGCTGTTGCGACGCCTCGCTGCGCCAGCCCAGCCAACCCACGGAGCCAGCCGACGCCAGCACCAGCACACTGCGCAGCACCTGGCGGCGCGAGCGCTCGGCCCCGCGCAGGGCTGGCGCCGCCAACTTGCCCGGCACCCCGGCCAGTTGCTCGCGCACCGATTCCATGCGCTGCCAGGCCTGTTCGTGCAGCGGGTCGGCGCCGCGCCAACGGTGCCAGGCCTGCTGGTCTTCGGCCGTGGCAGTGCCGGACTCCAAGCGCGCGAACCACTGCGCCGCGGCACTCAGGGCGGCCAGTTCGGCGGCGGGCAAAGACGACAACAAACGGCTCATGGCGCCTGCACCTGCAGTTGCATCAGGCAGCAATGCTCCATGGCCCGGGCCATGTGGTTGTTCACGCTGCGCACCGAGATACCCAACTGCGCGGCGATCTGCACGTAGGTCAGGCCATCGAATTGGGACAGGATGAAGGTCTGGCGCACTTTCGCGCCCAGGCCTTCGAGCATGCGGTCGATGTCCACCAGGGCCTGCACCATGATCGCCTGCTCCTCGAGGGACGGCTGCTCCCACTGCGGCGCACTGGCCAGCACTTGCAGATAGGACTGCTCCAGGGAGCGGCGGCGGAACAGGTCCACCAGCAAGCCCTTGGCCACCCGCGACAGGTACGGGCGCGGCTCGCGGATGTCCAGGGCATTGCGCGCCTTGATGATGCGCACGAAGGTGTCCTGCACCAGGTCCGCCGCGTCGCTGCCGTTACCCAGGCGCTGGCGCAACCAGCCGTGCAACCAACCCTGATGGGTGCAATAGAGGTCGTTGACGGCACTGCGCAGGGACAACTCGTCGGAAGGCATAACGGCAAAAAGTCGTGAGTGATAATGACTCGCATTGTCGAGTAGAGTCCCGACAATGGCAATAGCCAAGCGCTATCAACCCGCTTTCTACACAGGGCGGCAAAACACCTTTATCTGTATATCCATACAGATAAAGGTTGCCCGATGCGCCATCTCTGGCCATGCTGTAGGCCTGCGCAAACGTTGCAAATGAGGGTGGTTATGCGGCTGTTCCTATGTGAGAAACCTTCCCAGGCCAAAGACATCGCCGCGGTGCTCGGCGCCACACGCCGGGGCGACGGCTGCTGGGTGGGCGCCACTGCCACCGTCACCTGGTGCATTGGCCACTTGCTGGAAACCGCCCCGCCGCACGCCTACGACGAACGCTACAAACGCTGGGTGCTGGCCGACCTGCCCATCGTCCCGGCCCAATGGAAAATGCGCGTCAAACCCAAGACCGCCAGCCAGTTCAAAGTGGTCAAACGCCTGTTGGGCGAGGCCCAGGAACTGGTGATCGCCACCGACGCCGACCGCGAAGGCGAGATGATCGCCCGCGAACTGGTGGAACATTGCCGCTATCGGGGGCCGATCCAGCGCCTGTGGCTGTCGGCCCTGGACGACGCGTCGATCCGCAAGGCCCTGGGCGCCCTCAAGCCCGGCGCCGAGACCTTCAGCCTGTACCACTCGGCCCTGGGCCGCTCCCGCGCCGACTGGCTGATCGGCATGAACATGAGCCGCTTGTTCACCTTGCTGGGGCGCCAGTCTGGCTACCAAGGCGTGCTGCCGGTGGGCCGGGTACAGACCCCAACCCTGCGCCTGGTGGTGGACCGCGACCGCAGCATCGCTGACTTTGTGCCCGTGGCCTACTGGGCCATCGACGTGCAGTTGCGCCATGCCGACACCCTGTTCACCGCCCAGTGGCGCGCCCCCGGCGATGCCTGCGACGACCAGGACCGCTGCCTCAACCAGGCCCTGGCCCACAACGCCGCCCAGGCCATGGCCAACGCCGCCAGCGCCCGGGTCACCAAACTGCGCACCGAACGCCTGCGCGAAGTGGCGCCGCTGCCGTTCGACCTGGGCACCCTGCAGGAAATCTGCTCGAAGAAACTCGGCCTCGGCGCCCAGGAAACCCTGGATGTCGCCCAGGCCCTGTACGAAACCTACAAGGTCATCACCTACCCGCGCAGCGACTGCGGCTACCTGCCCCTGAGCCAGCACGGCGAGGCGCCGGCGATCCTCGCTGCCCTGGCCGCCGCCGACCCGGCGCTGGCGGCTTTGGCCCCGCACCTGCGGGCCCAGCGCCGCTCGCGGGCGTGGAACGACGCCAAGGTCAGCGCCCACCACGGCATCATCCCCACCGCTGCGGCCGGCCAATTGGCGCGCCTGAGCGGCAAACACCGCGCGGTGTACACCTTGATTCGCGCACGGTATTTGGCGCAGTTCCTCCCCGACCACGAATACGACCGCACCCAGGCCGATTTCGACTGTGCCGGCCACGCCCTGCGGGCGGTGGGCAAAGTGATCGTGGAGCCGGGCTGGAAACGCGCCCTGCCCGAAGCCCTGGCCCCGGCCAAGGGTCGTGAAGCCCCAGCGCCCCAGGCCTTGCCGGCCCTGGCCGAAGGCCTGGACTGCGCGGTGGCCAAGGTCATCCCCAAAGACCTGTGGACCCAACCGCCCAAGCCCTACACCGAAGGCGACCTGATTAAAGCGATGAAAAACGTCGCCAAACTGGTGCAAGACCCACTGCTCAAGCAAAAGCTCAAGGACACCACCGGCATCGGCACCGAAGCCACCCGCGCGGGGATCATCCAGGGCCTGCTGGACCGCGGCTACCTGAGCAAGCACGGCAAGGCCCTGGCCGCCACCGCGCCGGCGTTCAGCCTGATCGATGCCGTGCCCCGGGCCATCGCCGACCCCGGCACCACCGCCATCTGGGAACAGGCGCTGGACATGGTGCAAAGCGGGGAAATGAGCCTGGAGGAATTCGTCACCAAACAGGCCGGTTGGATGAGCAAGCAAGTGGCCCGCTGCGCCGGCCTGAGCCTGACCATCAGCGGCCCCGCCAGCCCCGGTTCCACGCCGTGGAAAAACAAACGCAAAAGCCCCAAACGCAAAACCCCGGCCAAGAAGCCACGCCCCGCGTCGGTGTAGCAACCGGGCTCGCCCGCGTGCTACACCGACGCGGGTAATAGGGTGATGCGGTAAACGCAGCGCCGGGATTCGTCCAGCAGGTGTTCTTCACGGTGCACCAGGGCCTGGGGGCCGGCGACTTCCTGGAACAGTTGCAGCTCGGAGCGGCAAAAGCCCTGGCAGGTGCGGGCCGCCGCGCAGATCGGGCAATGGTCTTCGATCAAGCGCCAGGCGTCGCCGTCGCGCTCGACCCGGGCCATGTAGCCTTCTTCGGTGCGCACCCGCGCCAGTTGCTCCAGGCGTTCGGCCAGGGTCTGGCCGTTGCAGCGCTGCTGGTAGGTGGCACGGGCTTCGCATTCGCGCTGGCCGATCAAGCGGTCCAGGCCTTCTTCGCCGAACAACTGGCGGATCGAGCCGATCAACTGCACCGTCAACTGCGCGTGGGCATCGGGGAAGCGCCGGTTGCCCGCCTCGGTCAACGCCCAGTTCTGCCGTGGCCGGCCGACGCCAGAGGTGGTGTCCTGGTGGCCTTCGATCAGCCCCGCGGCCAGGAGTTTTTGCAGTTGCTGGCGCGCCGCCTCGGCGGTCATGTCCAGGGCCTGGGCGATCGCCGCATTGGGCAACGGGCCACGGGTTTTGAGCAGAAACAGGATGCGTTCTGACGTAGGTTGCCCCTGTGCTTTATCCAAGCTTTCACTTGTGTAACTCAATGTATCCCCCTAATATCCAAGCCAACGCTTGGATATTAGGCGCCGGCCGCTCACCTGTCGAGGAAACCCTGATGCACACAGACCCAACCCCCACCGCCACTTGGGGCGAATTGTTCAGCGGGCGCAATGGCCTGCTGGCCCTGGCTTTGGTCGGCGGCGTGGCGCTACACGCGATCAACGTGCACATCGTCACCACCGTGCTGCCGTCGGTGGTGCGGGACATCGGCGGCCTCGCCTGGTACGCCTGGAACACCACACTCTTTGTGGTGGCCTCGATCATCGGCGCCGCCCTCTCGGTGTGGCTGCTGGCGGCGGCGGGCAAGCGCGGGGCCTGTGTCACGGCGCTGGCGGTGTTCGCCCTGGGCTCGGCGATCTGCGCCCTGGCGCCTTCGATGCCCTGGATGTTGTTCGGGCGCAGCGTGCAGGGCCTGGGCGGCGGTACGCTGGCGGCCCTCAGTTATGCGCTGATCCGCCTGGTGTTCGAGCCGCGCCTGTGGCCGCGGGCGGTGGCGCTGGTGTCGGGCATGTGGGGCGTGGCCACCCTGTGCGGGCCGGCCCTCGGTGGCCTGTTCGCCCAGGCCGGGCACTGGCGCTGGGCGTTCTGGACGCTGCTGCCGGTGGCGTTGCTGCAAGGCCTGCTGATCGTGCTGCAACTGCGCCCCGCACCCGGCCAGGCCCGGGGCAGCGATGGCCCGGTGCGCATTCCCTTTGTGCAGATCGCCCTGCTCGCCGCTTCGGTGTTGGCCATTGCCGCGGGCAGCCTGTCGCCACAACTGCTCTGGCAAGGGCTGGGTGTGGTCGGCGGCTTGCTGCTGGGGCTGGCGGCGGTGCGCCATGACCGCCGCGCCGAGGTGCGCATGCTGCCGCGCGGCGCCACGGCGCTGACCACGCCACTGGGCGCGGTGTACGCCAGTGTCGCCCTGCTGCTGGTGGGCACTACCTGCGAGATTTTCGTGCCGTACTTCCTTCAAACCCTGCACGGCCACACCCCCCTGGCGGCGGGTTACCTGACCGCTGCCATGGCCGGTGGGTGGAGCCTGGCTTCGGTGTTTTCCTCCGGGCGCAGCGGCGCCAGCGCCGAGCGCTTGCTGCGGGTTGGCCCTGCCCTTTGCGCCCTGAGCCTGGCAGCCCTGGCGCTGCTGATGCCCACGGCCGGGGTGTTTTCGCCAGCGATTGTGACCCTGCTTTGCGGCCTGGCCCTGGCCGGTGCCGGCGCGGGTGTGGGGATTTGCTGGCCGCACCTGCTGACCCGCGTCCTGACCCTGGCCCCGGCCGGCGAAGAGGGCATGGCCTCGGCGGCGATCACCACGGTGCAGTTGTATGGCATGGCGGTGGGCGCGGCAGTCGCCGGGCTGGTGGCCAACGCCGCCGGGCTCAACGGCCCTAACGGCGTCGCCGGTATTCAATCGGCCGCCCTATGGTTGTTCGCCACCTTTGCCCTGGCGCCGGTGTTGAGCTTCGTGCTGGCGCGGCGCATCAACCCCAAGGCTGCGGCCACCAACGCGGCCACGGCCAAGGAGTGCTGAGATGAGTACGCAATTGAGTGTCTGGATATTCCAAGCAATCAACGCCGTAGGCTTGAGCCTGTGGCTGCTGATCGCCGCGCTGAATAACTGCAAAGGCTTTGCCGGTTCCGTCGGCGCGGTGGGCGCCACGCTGTCGATGGCACCGCTCAAAGAGGCCCCTGCCATCGATACGCCGCTGTTGGGCCGCGCCTTGGCGGCACCGTGGTGGCCACGCCTGGCGCTGGGGGGGGTGCTGGCGCTGCAAGTGTTCGCCGCCCTCGCCTGCCTGGTGGGCACCTATCAGTTGTTGGTGGGCGGCGACCTGGCCGCCGCCCGGCCTTGGCTGAACCTGGCCCTGAGTGGGTTCGCCGGGTTCATCTTCGCCATGCACCTGGGCGGGTTGTGGTTCGGCTACTGGATTCGCCAGGAAGGCTTGCAACTGACCCACCTGGCGCTGCTGATCTGGGTCAGCCTGGCATTTTTTCTCTTTAACCTGTCCTTGGCATAAGGCGCGCGCTGCGCCATTCTGGGCGGCCACATCGTCCCTAGAAAACAAGGATGCGTATGCGTATCGAACGACTGGACCAACCCACGGATCAAGATCGCCTGGCGATCCTCAACCCGCTGTTGGCCTACAGCGAAAGCAAGGTCAACAACCCTTACTTTCAAAACTTCGCCCTGGTGGTGCGCGACGAACACAGCGACGAAATCCTCGGCGGCCTCTATGCCAAGATTTCCTACCAGTGGCTGTACGTCGAGCTGCTCAGCGTGCCGGAACAGGCCCGTGGCCAGGGCGTGGGTACGCGCTTGATGCACATGGTCGAAGAGCTGGCGCGGGAGAAGGACTGCACCGGCATCTGGCTCGGCACCTTCGACTTCCAGGCCCCGCAGTTCTACAAAAAACTCGGCTTTACCCAGTACGGCCAGATCGACGACTACCCGCCAGGGCATTGTCAGCACTTCTTCCAAAAGCGCCTCAACCCCTAAGCCCCAGTGCCTCCCCCCTGTAGCCAGCACCGCCCCACCGTCAGTGGGCGCGGGCCGGTGGGTTTTGGTGCGAGCCTGCTCGCGATAACGCTGGCCCAGGCAATGAAGATGTCGGCTGTGCGACCACCCTCGCGGGCAGGCCCGCTCCCACAGTGATGGCCGCAGCTTGGGTGGGGCGCGGCTTAAAACAACCCCAACTGCCCACCCACCAGGGTCGAGAAATCGTCGCCGACAAAGGGCAGGATCGCGTCGGCCACCGGTTGCAACTGGCGGGCCACGTAGTGCTCGTAGTCGATGGCGCCAGTGCGCACTTCCAGGGGTTCGGGGCCGGCCTGGGTCATCACGTAGCTGATCCAGCCACCGTTCTGGTACTGGCGCGGGCGGCCCTGGCGGTCGTTGTAGGCGTCGGCCAGGCGCGCCGCGCGCACGTGGGGCGGCACGTTGCGCTCGTAGTCGTCCAGGCGTCGGCGCAGGCGCTTGCGGTAGATCAGCAATTCATCCAATTCGCCTGCCAGGGTGCGTTGCACAAAATCGCGCACATAGCCCTGGTGCGGCTGGCGGTTGAAGATGCGCAGGTACAGCTCCTGCTGGAACTGCCGGGCCAGGGGCGACCAGTCGCTGCGCACGGTTTCCAGGCCCTTGTAGACCATCTCATCGCTGCCATCGGCGCGCCGCACCATGCCGGCGTAGCGCTTTTTGCTGCCCTCCTGCGCGCCGCGGATGGTGGGCATGAGGAAGCGCCGGAAATGGGTTTCAAACTGCAACTCCAGCACGCTCTCCAGGCCCATTTCGGCCCGCAGGTGCTCGCGCCACCACTGGTTGACCTGGGCCACCAGGGCCTGGCCGATGCGCGCGGCGTCCTCTTCGCTGTGGACGCTGCCGAGCCAGACAAAGGTGGAGTCGGTGTCGCCATAGATCACCTGATGGCCCTGGGCTTCGATCAGCTTGCGGGTCTGCTGCATGATCTGGTGCCCGCGCAGGGTAATGGATGAGGCCAGGCGCGGGTCGAAGAAGCGGCAACCGCTGGAGCCGAGCACGCCATAGAAGGCGTTCATGATGATTTTCAGCGCCTGGGACAGCGGCCCGTTGTGCTCGCGCTTGGCCACTTCGCGGCCTTCGGAGACCTGCGCGACGATGGCCGGCAGGCAGTGGCGGGTGCGCGAGAAACGAGCGCCACGAAAGCCCGCCACCGACTCGCTGTCATCGGGGTGGCGCAAACCTTCGACCAGGCCCAAAGGGTCGATGAGGAAGGTGCGGATGATCGACGGGTACAGGCTCTTGTAGTCCAGCACCAGCACCGACTCGTATAGGCCCGGGCGCGAGTCCATGACAAAACCGCCGGGGCTGGCCTGGGGCGGCAACGTCCCCAGGTTCGGCGCGACGAAGCCTTGGCGGTGCATCTGCGGAATGTACAAATGGCAGAACGCCGCCACCGAGCCGCCGCTGCGGTCCGCCGGTTGCCCGGTGACACTGGCCCGTTCCAGGAGGAAGGTGAGCAGCTCGGTCTTGGCGAAGATCCGCGTGACCAGTTCACAGTCCTTGAGGTTGTAGCGGGCCAGGGAGGGTTTGTCCTCGGCGAACATGCGGTCGATTTCGTCCATGCGCTGGTACGGGTTGTCGATGCACTTGCCTTCGCCGAGCAGGGTCTGGGCGACGTTTTCCAGGCTGAACGAGGGGAAACTCCAAGTGGCCGAACGCAGCGCCTCGATGCCATCGATAATCAGCCGCCCGGGGGCCGAGGCGAAGTAGTGGTTTTTGCGGTTGCCGTGCTCGCGCCATTCCATTTCGCCACCGTTGCGCCCCAGCAGCAGTGGCACGCCGAGGCGCCGGGCGTGTTCGTGAAGCACCCGCAGGTCGAACTGCACCACGTTCCAGCCGATGATGGCGTCGGGGTCGTGGCGCGCCAGCCACTGGTTGAGGCGTTCGAGCAACAGCACGCGGCTTTCGCAGTACGCCAGGTTGAAGCCCAGGGCCGGGTCGTTGTCTTCGCCGCGCCCGAGCATGTACACCTGGCGCTCGCCACAGCCTTCAAGGCCGATGCAGTACAGCTCGCCGAAGGCGTTGGTCTCGATGTCCAGGGACACCAGTTTCAGCGCCGGGCGATAAGCCGGCGCCGGTTTGAGCTGAGCGTCGGCGAGCAGGCCCGAAGCCTGGGCGACGCCGCTGAAGGCCACGGGCGCGGTGATGAAACGCTCCATCAGGTAGCGCTCGGGCGGGCGGATGTCGGCCTCGTAGACTTCCACCCCGGCCTTGCGCAGCACCTTGTCGAGGTGGATCAACTGGCGGTGCTGGCGGCAGTACAGGCCCAGCACCGGGCGGTGGTGAAAGTCCACCAATTGCAGCTCGCGCAGCTCCACCTCACGCTCATCCGCCAGCAACGCTTCACAGGCCCCACGCTGCTCGGCCAGGACAAACGCCACCGAGGGCTGCACCGCCAGGCGCAGCAGGCGCGGGCCACGGTCGGTGGCCAGCCAGAATTCCACCTCGGTCCCGGCCGGCGTGTCGCGCCAATGGCGGGTCAGGATAAAACCCTGTTCGAGCACGCTGTTCACCTTTATCGGGCGGCCGGAATCTGTTTGACGTGGGCCAGCCACTGCGGGTTCAGGGCGATTTGCTCGGGCTCCAGGCCCAGCTCCAGCATGCGCTCGCGGTGGCGGTCGATCTCCTGCACCGACTGGCTCAGGGCGCTGGTGTTGGCGTCGAGCAGGTGCATCTGGGTCAGGCCCAGGTGATAGAAGCGCAGCAGTTTCATCGCCGTTTCATCCCCCGCCGCGACACCGGCCGTGACGTGGTGCATGACGTTGGTCACCCGCATCAGGTTGCGCTTGAGCTGCCAGCCATAGGCCGCAGACGCCATCCACGGCTGCGACCAGAACTTGAAACGCACCAGCGCCGCACACACCAGCACCGAAGCAATCACACCGCCCAGGTTGTAGCGGAAATTGTCGCCGCCCGGCTCACCCAACAGCTTCACCGCCAAACCCGACAGCACCAGGCCCAGCAACACGAACACCACGGCTATCACCAGGGTGCTGCGGCGGGTTTCGCGCCGGTAAAGGATGGGGTCCTGGTGTTTGATCTCGAACATCATGGCAAAGGCGTCCAGTAGGGGGAGGAAAGAAAGCGGCGGGCATTATCACCGCTATGACGGCCGACAGACACCGGCAATGACCCGATCAGGGCGGCTATTGCGCCAGATCAGGCTAATGCCTCACTTGACCCCGCTGGCGACAGGCCGGCGCACACCTCACGCACACAGCCGCGCAACCAGCGGTGGCCAGGGTCGGCGTCCAACCGTGGCGGCCAGAGCAGCGAGACAGTGATCGGCGCCAGCGCCAGCGGCAGGGCAAAGCTGTGCAGGCCCTGGCGCAGGCCGGTGGTGTGGTGCTCGGGCACGCTGGCGATCAATTCGCCGCTGCGCACCAGGGCCAGGGCGGTGGAAAAGCCGCCGACCACCGTCACGATGCGCCGTTGCAAGCCCAGGGTTTGCAGGGCCAGATCGATGGCCGCAGGCCCGTTGTGCAGGCCCGGGCGCGACACGCCGATGTGGCGGCCCTGGGCGTAACGGGCAGCGCTGACGACGCCCTCGGCCAGGGGATGCTCAGGGCTGACCACGCCGATAAAACGGTCGCGGAACAACCCTTGGGCGATCAGCTCCGGCGCGGTGCCGGGGCCCACTACCGCGGTTTCCAGGTCCACATCGCCGTCGCGCATCGCACTGCTGTCCTTGTTCGGTTTGCCGACGAAGCGCAACTGCACCCCCGGCGCCTGGGCCGCGACGCGGGCCAGCAGCGCCGGGCCGAAGGTTTCGACAAAACCGTCGCTGCTGCGCAAGGTGAAAGTGCGCGCCAGTTGCCCCAGGTCCAGCACCGTGGCCGGGCGCAGCACCGCTTCGGCGTCGCGCACCAATTGGCTGACCTGCTCGCGTAGCGCCAACGCCCGGGGCGTCGCTACCAACCCGCGGCCGGCGCGCACCAGCAAGGGGTCGCCGGTGGTGGCCCGCAGGCGCGCCAGGGCCCGGCTCATCGCCGAGGGGCTCAGGTGCAGGCGCTGGGCGGCACGGGTCACGCTGCCTTCGCTGAGCAAGGCATCCAGGGTGAACAGCAGGTTGAGATCAGGTTTCGTCATGGCCGGACGATAGCACGTTGCCCATCGAGATATGGCGCCCCATGCACAGGTGATATGCAACCCGTGCGTCTTCCGCCCCTCCCCGGCGCGCCTTAGGCTGCTGCATGCGCCCACCCCGGGCGCGCCTCAGGAGCCCCATGTGAACCCGACCCCCGCCCTCGCCAGCCTGGCGCTGACCCTGTTGCTGTGTGCCCTGGGCACCAGCATTGCCAACGTCGGTTTGCCCGCACTGGCCCAGGCTTTTGCCGCCCCGTTCGGCCAGGTGCAGTGGGTGGTTTTGGCCTACCTGCTGGCCATCACCTGCCTGATCGTCAGCGCCGGGCGCCTGGGCGACCTGCTGGGTCGGCGCCGGGTGCTGCTGGCCGGGGTCGCGCTGTTCAGCCTGGCGTCGGCCCTGTGCGCGGTGGCGCCCAGCCTGGGGATATTGATCGGCGCACGGGCCCTGCAAGGCGTCGGCGCCGCGCTGATGATGGCCCTGACCCTGGCCATGGTCGGCGACACCGTGGGCAAGGCCCGCACCGGCAGCGCCATGGGCCTGCTCGGGACGCTGTCGGCCATCGGCACCGCCCTGGGCCCGACCCTGGGCGGCGTGTTGATCGACGGGTTCGGCTGGCGGGGGCTGTTCGTACCCTGCGCTGCCCTGGGCCTGCTGACCCTAGCCCTAGGCTATCGCTACTTGCCCGCCGACCCACCCAGGACCGCACCCAGCGGCTTCGACCCCTTCGGCACCCTGCTGCTGGCCCTGGCGCTGGGCGCCTATGCTCTGGCCATGACCTTGGGGCGCGGCAGCCTGGGCCTGCTTAATGCCCTGCTGTTGCTGGCGGCGGCGCTGGGCGCGGCGCTGTTCCTGTGGGTCGAGGCACGGGTGGCGGCGCCGTTGGTTCATTTGCCGCTGCTGCGGGCGCCATTGATGAGTACCAGCCTACTGCTCAACGTGCTGGTGGCGATGGTGATGATGGCCACCCTGGTGGTCGGCCCGTTCTATCTGACAGACGCCCTGGGCCTGGCCCCGGCCAGCGTGGGCCTGGTGATGTCGGTGGGGCCGCTGATGGCCGCGTTCAGTGGGGTGCCGGCGGGCAAACTGGTTGACCGCTGGGGCGCGCTGGCGGTGCTGCGCCTGGGTTTATTCACCCTGGCCCTGGGCGCGTTGGCCCTGGGCTGGCTGGCGCCATGGCTGGGGGTGGTGGGTTACCTCGTGGCGTTGGCGATCCTGACGCCGGGCTATCAGTTGTTCCTCGCGGCCAACAACACGGCAGTCATGCAGGATGTGCCCGCCGCGCAACGTGGCGTGGTGTCGGGCCTGCTCAACCTGGCCCGCAACCTGGGCCTGCTGAGCGGCGCGTCACTGATGGGCACGGTATATGCCCTCACCGCACAGCACGGTGGCGCCGGCCAAGGCCTGCAATGGACCTTCACCGGCGCCACCGTGCTGTTGGGGCTGGGCTTGGCACTGGCCTGGCGCCTGCGCCGGTAGGCGATCAGGCCTTGGTCGCCACGCCTTGTACCTGTGCCGCGGGCTGCGCCGGGGTGCGCAGGGTCCACAGCAGGTAGACGCCCACCAAACCGGCGGCCGAGAGCGACAACATCCCCGCCCGTGGGTCGGTGAACCAGATCTCCATGTTGGCCTTGAGCATCGGCGCGACGAAACCGCCGATGTTGCCCATGGAACCGATCAAGGCAATCCCTCCCGCCGCCGCCACGCCGCCCAGGTAACTGGTGGGCAGGGTCCAGAACAGCGGTTGCACGGTGACGAACCCCGCCGCCGCAAAGCAGAACGCCAACAGCACCGGGCCGAAGCTGTTGAGCAAAGCCGAGGCGGCAATGCCGATGGCGGCCAGGGCGAGCATGCACATGGCCATTTTCAGGTGCGAACCGTGGCGGTCGGCGTAGCGGGTAACGAAGTACATGGCGATGGCCGCGCACAGCCAGGGCACGGCAATCAGCATGCCCACCTTGAACCCCACCGTGGTGCCCAGCAGCTCGGCGATGCGCGTGGGCAGGTAGAAGATCACCCCGTAGACACTCACCTGCACGCTGAAGTAGATCAGGATGAATTTCATCACCCGGGTGTTGCGCAGCAGGTCCAGCAACGTTTTCGGGCCGTGGCTGACCTTGAGTTTGTCCTCG
This sequence comes from Pseudomonas sp. MF08875, assembly GCF_059862525.1. Lineage (NCBI taxonomy): Bacteria > Pseudomonadati > Pseudomonadota > Gammaproteobacteria > Pseudomonadales > Pseudomonadaceae > Pseudomonas > Pseudomonas sp. MF08875. The sequence continues at coordinate 60,350 of NZ_JCBCUW010000004.1, read as the reverse complement.
GCCTGCAACTCCAGGCTCAGCGCGGCTTTCTCCTGGGCGGTCAGCCAGTTGGCCTCCTCGGGCTTACTCTTGAGGTAGAACAGCGCGATGATCCCCACCACTACCGCGGCCAGGCCTTCGACCAGGAACATCCACTGCCAGTTGGTCAGGCCGAACATGTCGTGCATTTCCAGCAACCACCCCGACAGCGGGCTGCCGAGCATCAGCGCCAGTGGCAGGCCGAAGTAGTAGATGCCGATCGCCTGGCCACGGCGCTGGGCCGGGAACCAGTAGGTCAGGTAGAGGATCACGCCCGGAGAGAAGCCCGCCTCGGCCACGCCCAGCAGAAAGCGCAGCACGTAGAACGTGGTTTCGTCGCGGGTGAACATCATCGCCGCCGACACCAGGCCCCAGGTAATCATGATCCGGCTCAGCCAGACCCGCGCCCCAACCCGGTGCAGCATGAGGTTGCTGGGCACCTCGAAAATCGCATAGCCGATGAAGAAAATCCCCGCGCCGAGGGCGAACGCCGCGTTGCTCAAGCCGATATCGGCTTGCAGCGCGGCCTTGGCAAAGCCGACGTTGGAACGGTCGATCATCGCCAGGGCGAACATCAGGGCAAGGAATGGCAACAGCTTCCAGCGGCACTTGGCGAGGGCGCTTTCGATGGCAGCCAGGTGGTCTGATCGTGTCTTTTCTGGGGTCATGGTATGAGCCTTATTATTAGATTTTTCCGCTATCAGCAGCGCTGACCCCGGCACGCTAGTGCAGCCCACCGATAAATCCCAATGACATATTTTCAACCTTTGATATCGTTTCGTTATCAATGCCTCGGGGTGCCCTATGGAAAACGACGAAATATCCTACGCCAGCGTCAGCAAGTGGCTGAAAATCAAACACCTGCTGCTGATCGACACCCTGGCCCGGACCCGCAACATGCACACCACCGCCGAGCTGATGAACCTCACCCAACCGGCCATCAGCAAAATGCTGCGCGACATCGAGCGGCTACTGGGCTTTGCCTTGTTCGAGCGCCAGACCCGCAGCATGGCCCTCACCGAACTGGGGGAATTCGTGGTGCGCTTTGCCCGCATGACGTTGCACGACACCCAGTCGTTCGTCGACCAACTGAACAAAGTGCGCAAGGGCGGCCACGGCCATTTGAAGATCGGCGCGATCTTCGCCGCCACCTCGGTGGTGCTGCCCGAAGCCATCACCCGCATCAAGCGCGAGCGGCCACGGTTGTCCATCGAAGTGATCGAACAAACCAGCAACCAGTTGCTGGAGATGCTGGAACACAAAAAACTCGACCTGATAATCGCCCGCTTCACCGACGAGCGTTACCAGACCCCTTACGACTTCCGCCCCCTGGGCCACGAACCGTTCTGCCTGGTGGTCAACCGCGAACACCCGCTGGCGCGTTTCGACACGGTGGCCATCGCGCAACTGAGCGACTGGCCGTGGGTCATGTACCCCTTCAACGCGCCCCTGCGCCGGCAAATGGACGCCGCCTTCGCCCGCTTCAACCTGCCCACCCCCACCGACACGGTGGAAACCATCTCCATGCCCACCTTCCTGCACCTTCTGCAATCGGGCCCGATGCTGGCCATGCTCCCCGAGTCGATGGTGCAACCCCAGGTGCAAAGCGGCTTGCTCAAGGTCCTCGACACCCCCTTCAAGGTCGAACCCCAGGACTACGGCATCATCACCCGCAAAGACGAACTGCCCAGCGAAGCGGCGCGGGTATTTGTCGAGATCCTGGTGGCGTTTGCGCGGGAGCGGGAGGGGCAAGTGGGTTAACGGGTCAGCTGCAGGGCAGTAGGCGGGTTCACCCCAGGCTATCGCCCCTCACGGCTGGCGCTCGCTGCGGTCATAAATTGTCGTAGGCCGATTCCCACCAATCGCGTCCGTTTGGTCTGATTTCGCGCAATAAATTGCCTCGCTAGCATCGCGTTTTGTCCTGCGCGAGTGCGTGCCATGCCGCCATCCTCTACCCCAGAACCCACTGTTCCCGCCGACAACATGCGCGTCGCCCTGGCGTACATCACCGGCGCCCCGGAAAAACTCTTCGACGCCAGTGTCGATACCGCCCTCTGGGTGTGGGAGGCGATCCAGGGGGACTTCAACCAAGACCGCAGCACCGGGCAAATCGCCTTCGACGCGGCGGTCTCCATGGTGCCCTTGGTGGACCAGGTCTGCGACATGCGCGACTTGGTCGCCAACTGCCGCGAACTGCAAAAAGACCACAGCAACACCTGGGCCTGGGTCGGCCTGTGCCTGACCCTGATCGGCCTGTTTCCGGTGCTCGGTTCCCTGGTCAAGGGCGTGCTGAAAATCTTCTTCCTGTTCATCCGCCGCTCGGGCGGCCATGCCGTGGAGCAGGCCGTGGACGAGGCGATGACCTGGGTCATTACCTTGCTGCGCAAAAAGGAAGTGTTGAAGTACTGGCGTGGCATGAAATGGGGCCAGGTGTTCAAGGAACTGGCTGACGCCATCAAGAAGGTGCGCAACCAGATAGACGTCTTGAGGTTGCTGCACGCCTTCGACCGGGGCATTGCCCTGCTCAACACTTTGCTGGGCAAAGTCAAATACGTCCCTGGGGCCGCCGCCAAGGCCGAGCAAACCCTGAACATGGTCAAGGCCGTGCGTTTGCAAGCCAATGCCCATATCGGCAAAGCCCTGCAACCGATACGCGACGCCCTCGACATCGTGATCCGCCGGTTGGAAATGGAAGACCTGATGCAGCATCGAGCGATCCTGAACACGGTGAATGTGCACTTTCACGGCGGATTGCCCGAGGCGCGGGCGGTGAAATTGATGCGGGATGCGAAGCCGTTGCCGGGGTGGTTGAGTCGGGGGAGGCCGGGGGAAAGGTTTGCTCCGCTAGATCCAAGCAAGAAAATCAAGGCTGTCAACGAGAGCGTTAAGCTCGGCTTTCCAAGCCTTGATGCTAAACAGATCAAAACCTTTGCAGAGGGCATGGAGGCAGTTGAACTGGTCGGCCCCCTACGCCTTTACCGCATCATAGGCCCCGGCAGTGTCGCCAGCGCCCAGGACTGGGTCACGGAAGCCGTGTTCAAGCAAATCATGGACTCAGCCAACCCCAAATCTGCCTGGCGCAAGTACCTGGCAGTGTGGCCGGACTGGAACGTCAACGGCCAGTTCGTGGTGTACGAACTCAAGGCCGGGGAAACCCTCAAGGTCTGGAAAGGCCCCGCGGCGTCCCAAGTCAAGGATGGGGAAATGGAACTAGGTGACCGCTATCTGGAAGGCGGCTGGGAACAAATCAAGTTCGATTCCAAGTTCATCCGTAATAGCGCCGGCGAAAGCACCGCTGAAGCCTTCGACACCCTGACCTACTACCGCGTGAATCGCCAGACCGGTCGCATGGAACCTGCCCCGGACATGAACTACGAGCGTTACAAAAACCTGTCGCCACAAGAGCAGGAGTTCTATGAGTGCCTGCGCGAAAAAATCAATCACCCCGCCATCAGCGGCCCCTTTGATACCGCCTGGGGCATGACCGAATTTGATACCCAACTTAATAACGTGCGTCTCGGCCTGCCCAACTTGCCCGGCCAAGTAACGGAGTTTAAAAAATGAATCCGCTTTATCCGATGACCCCAACGTATCACCTGTCGCTTTGGCAGAAACGCCAGGCAGCAATGCTCTATTACTACTCGTCGCAAAGTTACTTGGACGCTTTGTTGCCGAAGATCGAAGAGTTGATCGTCATGGCTGAGATGCTTTTGGAGCGCCGTTCGATTCTCGACCCCCTGATGGTCAGCGAACGCTGGGGCGTGCGCGAAACCGCAGCCAACTGGAGCACCGGCGGTTTTCCGGCCTTGATTGCCTACAGGCAAAGCACGATGTGGCATATGGCCAAGCGCGCCGACCAGTGCTACGGCATTACAGGAACCAATCAATGCGCTCATCTGTTGGGCGAACTTTCAATGCAATGGGCCACTGCAGAACAGGAAAAGAAGTTTCGCGAACGGGCCGATGAGGTTTTTTCCTATGGGTTCCATATTGACGGTGTCATGGAAGGGTATTGGGACGATGCGTCATTTTGGTGGCGATGGATAAGAGATAAGAAGAATTTCCCTCACTTGCCCAAATTCAAAGTCCACTTCGATATTCAAGGAGAAACTGGGGAAGTACCTATTCGTACCGGCGTTTATGTTCCCCAAGATGATCCTAATGGCGCCCTACAATTTGGCTGGACGGGAGGCGGAGAGGGCATGTTTATACCCCTCAAAAAATGTAAAACCCTCAACAATATCGGCCTGGACGCGCTGAAAACCCTTGGCCGTGCTGGGTTGTGGGAGGACGAGGAAGGTTTGCGCAAGTTTATCCGGCAACCTCAATACGCCAACACGTTCAAAGTTGAAGGTGATGCCCAAGACCAGGTCATGGAAAAAGCCTTCACTTACCGTCCCTGCAAGTGGTACTTCGTCGAACTTCTCGAAGGCGAGTTTGAAGACAGCGACCCCGACGCCATGGCCGATGCACCCGGCAGCGAGCCGCAGCACCCGCCGCGCAAAGCCAGCGGCGAGCCGTGCCCCCACGCCGGTTGGTGGTTCAGCCCCGCCCGTGAGGGTTCGCGGCAGTATTTCCGTGATGGCGCAATTTTTCCCAAGCTGGAAGGCGACTACGGCTACACCTTCTGGCTCTGGAGCCCGGATCAGTCCAGGCCAGCACTTTGATCGTTAAATGCAGGCCAGGCGAACCCGCCTGGTCTGCACTGTCCGGGCACACAACATGAACGCTCTTTATCCGATGACCCCGACTTATCACCTGTCGCTTTGGCAAAAACGCCAAGCGGCGATGCTCTATTACTACTCGTCGCAAAGTTACTTGGATGCTTTATTGCCCAAGATCGAAGAGTTGATCGTCATGGCTGAGATGCTTTTGGAGCGCCGTTCGATTCTCGACCCCCTGATGGTCAGCGAACGCTGGGGCGTGCGCGATACCGCAGCCAACTGGAGCACCGGCGGTTTTCCGGCCTTGATTGCCTATCGGCAAAGCACGATGTGGCATATGGCCAAACGCGCCGACCAGTGCTACGGCATTACGGGAACCAATCAATGCGCCCATATGCTGGGTGAGTTTTCAATGCAATGGGCCACTGCAGAACAGGAAAACGAGTTTCGCGAGCGCGCCAATGAGGTGTTCTCGTACGGTTACAAGATTGACGGTGTTATGACGCGGGACTGGAACGATATGACATTTTGGTCAATTTGGCAGCAAATCAAAGGACAGTTTCCGCGGTTGCCAAAATTCAAAGTGCATATGGATATTGAAGGTAAAACCGGGGAAGTTCCGCCACGTACTGGCGTCTATGTGTCTCAAGATGATCCTCTGGGTGCCCTGCAATTTGCCTGGACCGGAGGCGGCGAAGGTATGTGGAAGACGCTAAAAAAATGTCAAACGTTCAATGATTTAGGTCTGGATGTCTTGAAAACCTTGGGCCGCGCAGGCTTGTGGGGCGATGAGGACGGTTTTTCGAAATTTATTGCACAAAACCAATATAAGGGTGTTTTTACGGATCCCATTTTTTCGGCTCGTTATCAAGTGCAATCCGACTCCTTCACTTACCGCCCCTGCAAGTGGTACTTCGTCGAACTTCTCGAAGGCGAGTTTGAAGACAGCGACCCCGACGCCATGGCCGACGCGCCCGGCAGCGAACCGCAGCACCCGCCGCGCAAAGCCAGCGGTGAGCCGTGCCCCCACGCCGGTTGGTGGTTCAGCCCCGCCCGTGAAGGTTCGCGGCAGTATTTTCGCGATGGCGCAATTTTTCCCAAGCTGGAAGGCGACTACGGCTACACCTTCTGGCTCTGGAGCCCGGACCAGTCCAGGCCAACACTTTGACCGCTCACAGGCGATAGTCCTTGAACAACTCCTCCTTGATGATAAGTAGCGCGTCTTCGTAGTAACGCTCGCCCCGGGCCTCGCTTAGCGGCACCGAGCGCACGCTGGGCGGGGCGCCTTTGGGCAGGTGTTCGCAGGTGAGGAAAAACTGTGCGGTGACGGGTTCGAATTCCAGGTAGTAGAACAGCTCGCGACCTTCTTTATTCCAGTAACCGATTTCTCTACGCATCGAAGCCTCCGGGCCCAGGTTGAACGCGGGTGATCGTGCGGGCTTCAGCTTCGCCTGTCCAGGCCGATAGGTTGGGCGACCGCACGCCTTTACCCAGGAGACGCCCTTTTGCGAACCGCCCTTGTTGCCCTGCCCTTCGCCGCCGCGCTGTTCAGCAGCCCGACCCAGGCCGCCGAGCCTTTTGCCCTGTACGACGTGACGCTGGGCAGCGGCTTCAATGAAGCCGCCGCTCACCTGCAAAACCTTTGCCCCCGTGGCTGCCCGGCGTACACCAGCCAGAACGCCACCGGCATTGCGGAGCTGCAGGTATTCATCAAGTTCGCCACGGTGTACTTCTCCAACACACGGCGTACTGAAGTGGACCGCGCCAAGCCCTATGAGGCGGTCATCATCACCACCGGGCCGGGCAAGAAAGTCATCTCCATCACCGGCGAGGTGTACAGCGACCCGCTGACGGCGCGCACCTACGCCGACAAAATGGCCGCCCGCGCGCCGATGCCGTTGCAGGCGTTCAGCGAGATGAACAAAGACACGCGCATCGACCTGCGCGCCGATGCCAGCACCGACCACGCCCTCAACCTCTACGCCCCCTACCTGCGCGGCCAGCGCATGCAGATCAGCCAGTGGCAAACGCGCCCGGGCACCGCCATCGCCCGGGTGATGCTGATGGATTTCGACGCCATGAGGCAGTTGGAAGCGAGCAACCCCCAGGCCTTTGCGCAGCTGCGCAAGGCCCACCATTTACCGATGCGCCGCCATGGCACTGAGGGCCTGGCGCCCCGTGTCGGCAGTTCCCTGGAGTTGAGCCGCGCCCCGGGCTATCCCTGTGCGGCGGGCACGCCCGTGACCAAGCTGGTAGACGGCCGCGACAGCCTCAAGGTCGTCGCCGAGCAGACCGAGGGGCCGAACAAGGCGCCGAGCCAGCTTATGGTCAATGGCGTGGTAGTGGCCAAGGCTGCGCTGTTCGATGACGGCATGACGTTCGAGGGCGTGCAAAAACTCGACCAGGCCCCGGGCCTGTACCGGGTGCACGCCAGTTGGTTCGGTAACGGTTGCAGCGCCCAGCAGGAACTGCTGCTCAACGTCACCGACGGCAAGGGCTATTTGTCCGAACCCTTTGGCCGTTGCAACACTCTATTGACGGTCAACAACGGCGCGTACTACTTCAGCTATGAGGCTGACGAGTACGAATCGGCTACCACCCTGGTCGTCCAATGACGGTATAAGGGTAGGTGGCGTCCGTGCCAGAGCTGTCTAGGCTTAAGCCAGGCATCCCGCACGGGGCCCCATGCCAGTCACCGGCTCTTTCTGTTCAAGAGGTTGCTGCCCGTTCGCGGCGCGGCCACCTCGTTTTCTGGAATCCCTGCATGACCCAACGACACGTCATCAACGCCTCGGTTAGCCCCAAAGGCAGCCTCGAAACCCTGTCCCAGCGCGAAGTGCAGCAACTGAGCGAAGCCGGATCGGGCAGCATCTACACCCTCTTTCGCCAATGCGCCCTGGCCATCCTCAACACTGGCGCCCACGTCGATAACGCCAAGACCATCCTTGAGGCGTACCACGACTTCGAAGTGCGCATCCACCAGCAGGACCGCGGCGTGCGCCTGGAATTGCTCAACGCCCCCGCCGACGCGTTCGTCGATGGCGAAATGATAGCCAGCACCCGCGAGATGCTGTTCAGCGCCCTGCGCGACATCGTCTACACCGAAAACGAACTGGACAGCCAGCGCATCGACCTGAGCAGTTCCCAGGGCATCACCGACTACGTTTTCCACCTGCTGCGCAACGCCCGCACCCTGCGCCCGGGCGTGGAGCCGAAAATCGTCGTGTGCTGGGGCGGGCACTCCATCAGCACCGAGGAATACCAGTACACCAAAAAAGTCGGCCATGAACTGGGCCTGCGCAGCCAGGACATCTGCACCGGGTGCGGCCCCGGCGTGATGAAAGGGCCGATGAAGGGCGCGACCATTTCCCACGCCAAGCAGCGCATCAGCGGCGGGCGCTACCTGGGCCTGACCGAGCCGGGCATCATCGCCGCCGAAGCGCCGAACCCCATCGTCAACGAACTGGTGATCCTGCCCGATATCGAAAAACGCCTGGAAGCCTTCGTGCGCGTGGGCCACGGCATCATCATCTTCCCCGGCGGCGCCGGCACCGCTGAAGAGTTCCTGTACCTGTTGGGCATCCTGATGCACCCGGACAACGCCGGCCTGCCCTTCCCCGTGGTCCTTACCGGGCCGCAAAGCGCCGCGCCGTACCTGGAGCAGTTGCACGCCTTCGTCGGCGCCACCCTGGGCGAAGCGGCCCAGGCCCATTACCAGATCATCATCGACGACCCGGCCCAGGTGGCGCGGGAGATGGTCCAGGGGCTCAAGGCCGTCAAGCAGTTCCGTCGCGAACGCAACGACGCCTTCCACTTCAACTGGTTGCTGAAGATCGACGAAGGCTTCCAACGTCCCTTCGACCCGACCCACGCCAACATGGCGGCCCTGCAACTCAACCACCAGTTGCCACCCCATGAGCTGGCGGCGAACCTGCGGCGGGCGTTCTCCGGCATCGTCGCCGGCAACGTCAAGGACAAGGGCATCCGCCTGATCGAAGAACACGGCCCCTACGAAATCCACGGTGACGCGGCGATCATGGGGCCGCTGGATCAACTGCTCAACGCCTTCGTCGCCCAGCACCGGATGAAACTCCCCGGCGGCGCGGCCTATGTGCCGTGCTACCGCGTGGTGACCTGAAGCGTCACAGCGCGTCGATGTGCCGGTAGTCCAGGCCCAGGCCTTGCGCCAGGGCTTGGGCGCGGCCCAGCAGGATCGGGCCGCGTTCAATGTCCACCAACAGCCCCGGGCAATTGAGCCGGGGCAGCCCCTGCCAATCCTTGACCCGACCGTCGGTCAACAGCAATAGGCGTTGCCGCTGCGCCGGCAGGCGTTTGCGCCGCGCTGCCAGCCATTGCCCGGCCTCGGCCAGCGCCGCCAACAACGGCGTACCACCCGCCGCCCCCAACGCCTGCAACCAGCCCTGCAACCCGGCACTGGCCTTGAGCCCTTGCACCTGCCAGTGCGGCGCGGCACCGCTGGCCGTCAGTAGCGCCAAACGCGCCCGTTGCCGGTAAGCCTCATCAAACACCTGGGCCAACAGCCCCTTGGCATCGCTCAAGGCCTGATGGCGACGGGTGGAGGCCGAGGCGTCGACGATCACCAGCCACACCTCATGGGGCGCACGGCTGCGGGCCTGATACAGCAAATCGGCGCGGCTGCGTGGGCGGCCCTTGAGCAAGGTGCCCGGCCAGTTGACCGTGCCGCTTTGCGCGCTGCGGCTGCGCCCTTGGCGGCCCTGATCCAGCAGCCCGGCGCGGGGCTTAGCATCCGCCCCCGCGTCAGGTCGGGGGCGGATGCCTAGGGCTTTTTTGGCCAGCTCGGCACCTCACGGCGCGCGCCCACCGGCACCGCCTGGGCAGGCATTTCGCCCCACTGGCCCTGGGCGGACGACGCGGGTGTTGGTGCGCCCGAGGCCGGCGGTGGGCTGGCTGCGGGCGGGGTGCTGGCGGCCGGGTCGCGGCGGCGGTGGCGCAGGGCAAAGTCGGCCACTGCGTCAATATCCACGCCCTCAATGGCCGTCGCCCCGCGCCACGCCGCGTGGGCCCGGGCCGCGCGCAGCCACACCAGGTCAGCACGCATACCATCCACCCCGGCGGCAAAACAGCCCTCGGTGATGTGCGCCAGCGCCGCGTCGTCCAGGGGGATCTGCGCCAGCGCCGCGCGGGCCTGTTGGCAGCGTTGGCGCAAGGCTTGTTGCGCGCTTTCCCACTCGGCGCAGAAGCCTTGCGGGTCGCTGTCGAACGCCAGGCGTCGGCGGATGATCTGCCCACGCTCGGCCGGGAGCGGTTGGCCGCTGAGGGCGACGTTAAGGCCGAAACGGTCGAGCAATTGCGGGCGCAACTCGCCCTCCTCCGGGTTCATGGTGCCGATCAGCACGAAGCGCGCCGCATGCCGGTGGGAGATGCCGTCGCGCTCGACCAGGTTGGTGCCGCTGGCCGCCACGTCCAGCAGCAGGTCGACCAAATGGTCAGGCAGCAGGTTGACTTCATCCACATACAACACACCGCCATCGGCCTTGGCCAACACCCCCGGGGAGAACCGCGCCCGGCCCTCGGCCAGGGCGGCATCGAGGTCGAGGGTGCCTACCAGGCGTTCTTCGGTGGCGCCCAGGGGCAAGGTAACGAACGGGCCACCGGCCAACAGGTCCGCCAGGCCCCGGGCCAGGGTGGACTTGGCCATGCCCCGCGGGCCTTCGATCAATACCCCGCCGATCTGCGGGTCGATGGCCGTCAGGCACAGCGCCAGTTTCAACGCATCGGCCCCGACCACGGCGGCGAGGGGGTAATGGGGGGTGTCGGTCATGTCAGGCGTCTCGTGGAGGGGTCGTTTTTTTGTACAACGCAAAACTCTTGTGGGAGGGGTATCCGCACAGAGGGCAAACCGATAGGCGCGGGTTTCATTGGCTCAGCCCTCTTCTTCGATATCCAGCAGCATTTGCTCCAGAGCCTCGCGATAGGCCCCTGGCTCCTGCCATAAGCCGCGTTGCTGGGCTTCGAGCAGGCGTTCGGTCATGTCCCGCAGGGCATGGGGGTTGTGCTGGCGGACGAAGTCGCGGGTGTCCGGGTCCAGCAGGTAGGCCTCGGCCAGCAAGGCGTATTGATGGTCGTCGATCAGCCCCGAGGTGGCGTCGAAGGCGAACAGGTTGTCGAGGGTCGCCGCCATCTCGAATGCGCCTTTGTAGCCGTGGCGCTTGACCCCGTCGAGCCATTTGGGGTTGGCCGCCCGGGCGCGGATCACCCGGTTCAGCTCTTCTTTCAAGGTGCGCACGCGCGGCCGGTCGGGTTGGCTGTGGTCGCCGTGGTAGCTCGCCGCCGGGGCGCCGCCGAGGGTTTCGACCGCCGCGAGCATGCCGCCCTGGAACTGGTAGTAGTCGTTGGAATCGAGCAGGTCATGTTCGCGGTTGTCCTGGTTTTGCACCACGGCCTGCACTTGGCTCAAGCGCTGGGCGAACTGGCTGCGGGCGGCGGTGCCCTCGTCGGCACCGCCATAGGCGTAGCCGCCCCAGTTGAGGTAGACCTCGGCCAGGTCGGCGCGGGTCTGCCATAGCCGCCCGTCGATGGCGCCCTGCACGCCCGCGCCATAGGCCCCGGGTTTGGCGCCGAAGATCCGCCAACCGGCCTGGCGCGCCGCCGCGTCCGGCGCGGTGCCCGCCGCCAGCAACGCCGCGCGTTCATCGCGCACTTTGGCCGCCAGGGGGTTGAGGTCGTCCGGTTCGTCCAGCGCGGCCACCGCTTGCACCGCCGCGTCGAACAGACGGATCAGGTTGGCGAAGGCATCGCGAAAGAACCCCGACACCCGCAACGTCACGTCCACCCGGGGCCGGTCCAGCAGGCTCAGGGGCAGGATCTCGAAGTCATCGACCCGTTGGCTGCCGGTGGCCCACACCGGGCGCACGCCCAGCAGGGCCATGGCCTGGGCGATGTCGTCGCCGCCGGTGCGCATGGTGGCGGTGCCCCACACCGAGAGGCCGAGTTGGCGCAAATGGTCGCCGTGGTCTTGCAGGTGCCGCTCTAGGATCAGGTTGGCCGAGGCAAAACCGATGCGCCACGCAGTGGTGGTGGGCAGGTTACGCACGTCCACCGAGAAAAAATTGCGCCCGGTGGGCAGCACGTCGAGGCGGCCCCGGCTCGGCGCGCCGCTGGGCCCGGCCGGCACGAACCGCCCGCCCAGGGCCGCGAGCAAGCCATTCATCTCGGCCGGGCCGCAGGCGTCCAGGCGCGGCGCGACCACCTCGCGCAGGTGCGCCAGGATTGCGTTGACCTCCAGCCACGGCTCCCCGGCAAACGGCGCGTCGGCCACAGCCAGGGCCTGTTCCACCACGGCCAGGGCGAACAACTCGAGGCGCTCGCGGGTGTCGCCCGCGGTGCGCCAGGGCTCGTGGCTGGCACCTTGCAACTCAACCGGGCGCGGCCCGTTCCAGGGCTCGCCTAAATTGCAGTCCAGGGGATCAAAACCCAGGGCCAGGGCCTTGGCCAGCGCCCGCAGCAAACTCGACTGAGCGCCGCGGCCGTCGCCCCGGGGGATGCGCAGCAGCGCCAGCAAGGTGTCCAGGCGCAGGCGCCCGGCGGGGGATTCGCCGAACACGTGCAGGCCATCGCGGATCTGCGATTCCTTGAGGTCGCACAGGTAGGTGTCCAAACGCGGCAGCCAGATCGCCGCGTCGGCCTCGCTGTCCAGCGCAGCGTCCAGTTGCAGCTCGCGGTCGATGTGGGTGTCGCGCACCAGGGCGAGGATGTCTTTTTGCAGCTCGCGGGCACGGCGCGGGTCGAGCAATTGGGCGTCGTAGTATTCGTCGGCCAGGCGTTCGAGGTCGCGCAGTGGGCCGTAGGTTTCGGCGCGGGTCAAAGGCGGCATCAAGTGGTCGATGATGACCGCTTGGGTGCGGCGCTTGGCCTGGGCGCCCTCGCCCGGGTCATTGACGATAAAGGGGTAGATGTTCGGCAGCGGCCCCAGCAGCGCATCCGGCCAGCACTCAGGCGAGAGGCCCACACCCTTGCCCGGCAGCCATTCCAGGTTGCCGTGCTTGCCGACGTGGATCACGGCGTGGGCACCGTAGGTATGGCGCAGCCAGAAGTAGAACGCCAGATAACCATGGGGCGGCACCAGGTCCGGGTCGTGGTAGACCGCGCTGGGGTCCACTTGGTAACCGCGCGCCGGTTGAATGCCGACAAAGGTCAGGCCCAGGCGCAGGCCGGCGATCATCAGGCGCCCGGCGCGGTGCATGGGGTCCTGCTCGGGGGCGCCCCAGCGGGCCAACACGGCCTGCTGGTTGGCCGCCGGCAGGGCCTGGAACAGGGCCTGATAGGCGTCCAGCGCCAGGCTTTGCTGGCATGGGCGCAGGTCGAGGCTGTCGAGGTCGTTGCTGACCCCGCCGAGCAACGCCTGAATCAGCGCCGTACCGCTGGCCGGCAGCTCCGCGGGCAGCGGATAACCTTGCGCGTGCAGGGCCCGCAGGATATTCAGCGCCGCCGCCGGGGTGTCCAGGCCCACGCCGTTGCCGATGCGCCCATCGCGGGTCGGGTAGTTGGCCAGGATCAAAGCGACGCGTTTGTCGCCGTTACCCAGGCGCGCCAGGTCCACCCAGCGCCGCGCCAGTTCGGCGACAAAATCCATGCGCTCGGGCTGGGCGCGGTAGCAGACCACATCGGATTGGCTGCGCTCGCTGCGCCAGGCCAGGTCCTTGAAGCTGATGGGGCGGCTGATGATGCGCCCGTCGAGTTCCGGCAAGGCGATGTGCATTGCCAGGTCTCGCGGCCCCAGGCCCTGCTCGCTGGCGCGCCACCCGGGCTCGTTGTCCTGGGCGCAAATGGCCTGGATCACCGGGATATCGCGGCGAAACGGGCGTAAATGGGGGGCTTCGGGGCTCGATTGAGCGAACCCGGTGGTGTTGAGGATCACCGCGGCTGCGGCCTCGTCCAACCAACCTTCCACTGCCGCCAGGCAACCGGGCTCCTTGAGGCTGGCCACCGCGATGGGTAAGGGGTTGAGGCCCGCCGCCTGCAAGCGCTGGCAGAACACATCGATGAACCCGGTGTTCGCCGCTTGCAAGTGGGAGCGGTAGAACAGCACCGCCGCCACGGCTTGCCCGGGCTGCCAGTCGGTATGCCATTGGCTTAGGCTGGCGTGGCCATGGCGAGGGTGGTAGATGGCGCTGCGCGGCAGCACCTGGGGCTCGCCCCACGAATAGTCGCGGCCCAGCCAGCCACTGGCCAGGCAGCGGTAGAAATCCAGGGCATTGCCCAAACCGCCCTGGCGCAAAAACTGCCACAGGCGATCGCGCTCGGGCGCGGCCACGGTGCTCAGGTCGCTCAGCTCCGGGTCGGGGCGGTCGTCCCCCGGCACCAGAATCAGTTGCACGCCGCGCTCGGCCAGTTGCACCAGGCGTTCGATGCCGTAGCGCCAATAGCCGATGCCGCCGTGCAGGGATATCAGGATGACCTTGGCGTGTTGCAGCACCTGCTCGACGTAGAGGTCCACCGAGGCGTGGTTCTGCACCTGCATCGGGTTGGCCAGGCGCAGGCTGGGGTAATCCTCGGGCAGTTGCCGGGCGGCTTCGGCCAGCAGTGCCAAGCTGGAATCGCCGCTGCACAGGACCACCAGTTCGGCGGGGGTTTGCCCCAGGTCGGCGATGTTGTCATCGGCGACGAAACCACCGGGTTGGGTCCTGAGCAGGTGCATGGGTCAGGCGCCGAGAGCGGCGCGCAGTTGCGCTTCGAGTTGGGCGGCATCCAGGTCTTGGCCGATCAACACCAGGTGGGTGGTGCGCGGCTCGTCGCTGCGCCAGGCGCGGTCGAAGTGCTTGTCGAAACGGCTGCCCACGCCCTGGATCAGCAAACGCATCGGCTTGCCCGGGATGGCGGCAAAACCCTTGACCCGCAAGATGCCGTGCTTGACCACCAACTCGTTAAGGGCGGCCAGCAGCAAGCTTTCGTCGGCCTGGGGCAGCTCGATGGAAATGGAGTCGAACGCGTCGTGATCGTGGTCATCTTCGCCGCCATCGCCGTGATGGTGGTCGTGGTGGCTGTGGCGCCCGTCGATGTGCTCTTCGGAACCGGCGCCCAGGCCGATCAGCACGTCCAGGGGCACGCGACCGCTGCTGGCTTCGATGATCTTCACCGCCGGCGGCAGTTCTTCGGCCACTTCCTGGCGCACGCGCTCCAGGTCTTGCGGGGCGATCAGGTCGGTTTTATTGAGGATCACCAGGTCGGCGCTGGCCAATTGGTCGGCGAACAACTCGTGCAACGGCGACTCGTGGTCCAGGTTGGGGTCGAGTTTGCGCTGGGCGTCCACCTGGTCGGGGAAAGCGGCAAAGGTGCCGGCGGCCACGGCCGGGCTGTCAACCACGGTAATCACCGCATCGACGGTGCAGGCGCTGCGGATTTCCGGCCACTGGAAGGCTTGCACCAACGGTTTGGGCAGGGCCAGGCCGGAGGTTTCGATGAGGATGTGGTCCAGATCGGCGCGGCGCGCCACCAGTTCGCGCATCACCGGGAAGAACTCTTCCTGCACCGTGCAGCACAGGCAGCCGTTGGCCAGTTCATAGACGCGGCCGTTGGCTTCTTCTTCGGTGCAGCCGATGGCGCACTGCTTGAGGATTTCGCCGTCGATGCCCAGCTCGCCGAACTCATTGACGATCACCGCGATACGCCGGCCCTGGGCGTTGTCGAGCATGTGGCGCAGCAAGGTGGTTTTGCCCGAACCGAGGAACCCGGTGACGATGGTGACGGGGAGTTTGGCCAGTGTTTTCATCGGATGCCCTTTGGCAAAGGGGGCGGGCATACGGGACGGCTGGCCGGGCGCGGGGGGCGCCAAGGCAGATTTCGCCACCGGATCACCCCGCCCGGTTGAATGTGAGAATCAGTGACGAGGCAGGTCTCCTGGCTGACGGTGGGCCAGTCCTTGGACTGGCATTCGCTGCGCCTTCCCGCTTGGCCCGAAGGCATCAGCAGTGGCGTGGCAGCGAACAGCACCGTTCACAGTTGCGGGGGCAGCCGCGGCATTGACCGCGTTCCCTTCTTAGCTTCGGCACGGGCCGAAGAACCTCGAACGCGCAAGGCTACGCAGTGCGTAGGGGCGGGTCAATGCCGGGCGCCTCGGGCATTTGACGCCCCGCCCTCGCCCATGCTCTCCTACGCACCTTGTTACAGGTGCCCTTGACAGGGTGAAACGGGAAACCGGTGGATCATGTGCTTTACTCAAGCCCTTGATGAATCCGGTGCTGCCCCCGCAACGGTAAGCGAGAGAGGAATCACAGCCACTGTGCCAACCGGCATGGGAAGGCGATTCCAGCAGGCCACGGCGCAAGCCCGGCCCCTCGCGAGCCCGGAGACCGGCCAGTGACACGACAGTGCGCCCCCACGGCCACTTTCACCCAACAAACCCGCGGTGGGCGGGCGCTGTCTGAAGCCCTGCGGGCCCGCCTCGCAGGGGTTTGCATGCGCTCGATCCGCCCTGACACCACAAAGGGAAGCGCCATGTCGATCATCAGC
This sequence comes from Pseudomonas sp. MF08875, assembly GCF_059862525.1. Classification (NCBI taxonomy): domain Bacteria; kingdom Pseudomonadati; phylum Pseudomonadota; class Gammaproteobacteria; order Pseudomonadales; family Pseudomonadaceae; genus Pseudomonas; species Pseudomonas sp. MF08875. The sequence continues at coordinate 44,178 of NZ_JCBCUW010000004.1, read as the reverse complement.
AGCACTCGCCATACCGGCACCGCCAGCAGCACCGCCACCTTGAGCCAACGCCTCACTGCCGCCATCGGCGCGTCGATTTTGGGCGCGTGCCTGGTGTATTTCGCCGGGTTCTCCCACATCGAAGCGGTGCACAACACCGCCCACGATACCCGCCACAGCGCCGCGTTCCCGTGCCATTGAGACCTGCCGCCATGATTAAGCGCATCGCCCAAACCGCAGGTTTCACCGGCCTGCTGGCCGCCCTGCTGCTGACCCTGCTGCAAAGCTTCTGGGTCGCGCCGTTGATCCTCCAGGCCGAAACCTATGAAAGCGCCCCGGCGGCCCAGGCCCATGAACACGCCGACAGTGGCGGCGCCGCCCACAGCCACGACGCCGAGGCCTGGGAGCCCGAAGACGGCTGGCAGCGCGTGCTGTCCACCACCGGCGGCAACCTGGTGGTGGCAGTCGGTTTCGCCCTGATGCTGGCCGGGCTCTACACCCTGCGCGCGCCCAACAGCACCGTGCAAGGCTTGTTCTGGGGCCTGGCCGGTTATGCGACCTTCTGCCTGGCGCCGACCCTGGGCCTGCCACCGGAATTGCCGGGCACCGCTGCCGCCGACCTGGCGCAACGGCAGATGTGGTGGGTCGGCACCGCCGCGTCCACTGCCGCGGGCATCGCCCTGGTGGTGTTCGGCAGGCACTGGGCGCTGAAGATCCTCGGCGCGGCGATCCTGGCCGTGCCACACGTGATCGGCGCGCCGCAGCCAGAAGTGCATTCGATGCTGGCCCCCGAAGCCCTCGAAGCGCAGTTCAAGATCGCCTCGCAACTGACCAATGCCGCGTTCTGGCTGGCCCTGGGCCTGATTAGCGCGTGGTTGTTCCGCCGCAAGGGTGGCGCCTCATACCCGGCGTGAACCGCCCCAGCCCGGCGCCGATCCTGGTGATCGGCCTGGGCTGTCAGCGGGGCTGCCCCGCCAGCACGCTGCGCGCGTTGCTCGACCAGGCCCTGCAAGCCCACCGCATCGACCTGGACGCGGTGCAAGCCCTGGCCAGCATCGACCTCAAGCGCCACGAACCGGGTCTGCTGGAACTGGCGGCGCAATTGGGCTTGCCGTTGACCTGCTTCAGTAGCGTGGAACTGGCCACCTATCAAGATCAACTGAGCCATCAATCTCAGATCGCTTTCGAGCGCACCGGGTGCTACGGCATCGCCGAAAGCGCCGCCCTGGCCCTGGCCGAGCGCCTGGCGCAAGAGCCCTCCAGCCTGGTGATTCGTCGGCAGAAATACGCCCAGGCCACCTTTGCATTGGCGCGGGCCACGCAAAAGCGCCGATAATCGCCGCCCCGATCATGAGCAATCTTCATCTGCAAGCCTGCTCGCCCCCCCTCTTTTGCCTAGGACACCGCCATGACGGTCTACTTTATCGGTGCCGGCCCCGGCGACCCGGAACTCATCACCGTCAAGGGCCAGCGCCTGATCCGCCGTTGCCCACTGATTATCTACGCCGGCTCCCTGGTGCCCGCTGCGGTGCTCGAAGGCCATAACGCCGAACAGGTCATCAATAGCGCCGAACTGCACTTGGAACAGATCATCGAGCACATCAAGAGCGCCCACGGCAAAGGCCAGGACGTGGCCCGCGTGCACTCCGGCGACCCGAGCCTGTATGGCGCCATCGGCGAGCAGATCCGCTGCCTGCGGGAATTGGCCATCCCCTTTGAAATCATCCCCGGCGTCACCGCCACCGCCGCTTGCGCCGCGTTGCTGGGGGTGGAACTGACCCTGCCGGATGTGGCGCAAAGCGTGATCCTGACCCGCTACGCCGACAAAACCGCGATGCCGCCCGGTGAAACCTTCGCCAGCCTTGCCGCCCATGGCACCACCATGGCTGTGCACCTGGGAGTCAACCATCTGGAAAAAATCGTCGCGCAGCTGCTGCCCCACTACGGCGCCGACTGCCCCATCGCCGTGGTGCACCGTGCCAGTTGGCCGGATCAGGACTGGGTGCTCGGCACCCTCGACGACATCGTGGGCAAGGTCCAGGCCAAGGGTTTTCGGCGTACGGCGCTGATCCTGGTGGGCCGGGTGCTGGCCAGCGACAGCTTTGGCGAATCGTCCCTGTACCGGGCGGGGCATGCGCACCTCTATCGGCCGTAGGAAGGGCGCCACAAGCTGCAAGCTTTAAGCTTGTAACTGCGCTTTTTGGGCATAAAAAAACGGCGCTCACGGGCGCCGTTTTTGGTGTGCAGCGAACGCCTTTAGTAGTAGGCGTTTTCTTTCTGCGTGTGGTCGGTCACGTCGCGCACGCCCTTGAGCTCCGGGATGCGCTCGAGCAGGGTGCGCTCGATGCCTTCGCGCAGGGTCACGTCGGCCTGGCCGCAGCCTTGGCAACCGCCGCCGAACTTGAGCACCGCGATGCCGTCGTCGACGACGTCGATCAGGCTGACCTGGCCGCCATGGCTGGCCAGGCCTGGGTTGATTTCGGTTTGCAGGTAGTAGTTGATGCGCTCGTTGACCGGGCTGTCGGCGCTGACCATTGGCACCTTGGCGTTCGGCGCCTTGATCGTCAACTGGCCGCCCATGCGGTCAGTGGCGTAGTCGACGACCGCGTCATCCAGGAAGGCTTCGCTGAACGAATCGATGTAGGCGGTGAAGCTCTTGAGCCCCAGCGCGGTGTCTTCGGGTTTTTCTTCCCCGGGCTTGCAGTAGGCAATGCAGGTCTCGGCGTACTGGGTGCCGGGCTGGGTGATAAAGACGCGAATGCCGATGCCCGGGGTGTTCTGCTTGGACAGCAGATCAGCCAGGTAGTCGTGGGCGGCGTCGGTGATGGTAATGGCAGTCATAAAAACTCCTCGCAGGCGTGCGGGGAGTTTACGCCAATCAGGGCCTCGGACAAAGTCCTAGTATTTTTGTCGGAAACAGGAGGCGACTGAGAGCCGCCAGCGGCAAGCTACAAACGTTGAACTTGCCGCTGGCGGCTCAAAGATTCCCATACCGATTCATATCCAAAACTCCCTCTTCCACCGGGTCTGTTTCCTGGATGTAGCGGCTCAGGTCGTGGAAGTACTGCCAGAACTGCGGATGGCTGCGGCGCACGCCCCAGCGTTCGACAATCTGCTCGAAGCGGTAGCGGTCGCGGGCGTTTTCCATCTGCTCGACGAAGGCCGGCACTTGCTCGGCCGGGATGTTGAACATGAAGTTGGGGTAGCTGCTCAGTACCCCCGGGTAGAGGGTCAGGGTGTCCAGGCCCGGTTGGTAGCGCATCGACTCACCCAGCAAAAACGCCACGTTGCTGTGGGCGCGGTTGCGCAGCAGGCTGTACACAGCGCGCGTGCCGTCGCGGGTTTCGATGCGCAGCATCGTCGCCTCGGGCAACTGGTCGATGACCTTGAGCCCCGCGGCCGGGCGCGACACCAGGCGGCTGAGGGCCTGTTCGGCATGTTGCAGCGCCGGGTCGATGTTGGGCCGCGAACAGTAGGCGTTTTCGCAGCGGTTGATCGGGTCGGGGTTGGCATTGAGCTCGCCGTAGCGCGCCAACAATTGCTGGGCGAAGTCGCGCTTGGGGTCGCGGGCATCGAGTTTCAGGGCGCTGGCCTTGTCGTTATCGATGCTTTCGTAGTCGAGCCACATCTTGACCTTGCCACTGTTCTGGTACCAATCGTCGAGGTAGGCATCCCGGGAGTTGGCCGGCATCAGGCGCAGGAAATTCTGCTCGGCGCCGTTGCGGATCAGGTCGAAGTACAGGCGCGTCTGGGCCTGGTGGGAGACGTTGCCGAACACATCGAAATTGACCGCCAACTGATAGTAGGTGCGCTCCAGCAGCGGGAAATCGAACAGCCACAGCGTCTGCGGCACTTCACCGATCAGGCCTTTGGTCACCGAGGCGCTGTCGAAGTGACGGAAGATGCTCAGCAGCGCGTTGTCGTTGCCGGCCCACAGGCTCGACCAGCTCGGTGCCGGGGCGTCGGCGTAGGCGCCGCGGCGCAGGGCCTCGTATTCATTGCGCTTGTCGCGGTAGGCGTGCCACAGGCTCAGGACACTGCCGACGTCGTCGTTCTGCCCGGGCATGGCCAGCAGCGGCGTGGCGTGGCCACGGTAGTTGGGGTCGGTGATGTAGAGGTCGTGTTCGGGGGCCTGGAACAGCGCCCAGAAGTTATCGCGGATCACGTCCGTGGCGATCTGCCCCCGGCACACCGGGCCGCGAATAAAGGTGCGCACGAAGTATTCGGCGTTATCGAGCATGAACTGATAACGCGCCGCCGCAGGGATCGCCTCGAAGGTCTGGAACGGGTTCTCCCGCCGTGCCGGCCCGTAGCCCGGCAGCGCCGTGACCTGCCAGTTACCGCTGTAGAACAGGGTTTTGATCCGCGCCAGTTTCGCCGCGCTCAACGGGTAGGTGATGTGGGTCTTGTGCACGATCACCCCTTGCACCGGCCACAAGCGGTAGTACACCCGCGTGCCCGGGTCGTCGTTGGGGCGACGCGTGGCGATCAGGTCGATGGGTTGGCCGGGCGGCGTGCGCGAACGCACCCACTGAAAGAAATGCCCCGGCTCGCCGCCCTTGAAATACACATGGGCCAGGAACAGGTGCTCATACAACCAGCGCGCCACCAGGCTTTCCCGGGCGCCGGGGGCGTTGAGCAGGCTCTCCCATTGGATGATCTGCCCCGCTTCCTCGGCGGTGGGTGCCAAGGCCTGTTGGTCCAGGGGCGCGCCAGAGGCCAGCCAGCCTTGCAGGGTTTGGTATTGCGAGTCGCTCAGGCCGGTGACGGCCAGCGGCATGCCCTCCTTGGGGTGGGTGCTGGCGTAGGCGGCGAACTCCCCGGGCTGCGGGCACATGTTTTCGCGGTTCAGGCCCAGGACGATCTCTTCGGGCAACTTGGCGTTGGGCTGCAACGGCGCGCTGTGGCCCAGTTCCAGCATCCGCGCCATCAACCCGGCCTGGCTGCTTTGGGTGTCGAGCACCGAGGTAAACCCCTTGTCCTGCCACGCCGCTTTGCCGAAGGCGTCGTAGAACAAACGGGTAGGCATTTGCGCCTGGCTGCGCTCGCCGTTGTACACCGGCAGTTTCGTCGCGCCACGGGCCGCGCCCTCGGCGCTGCCCAGGTTGAGCTGGCAGGCGGCGTCGTTGCAGGCGTGGCAGGCCACGCACTTCTCGGTGAAGATCGGCTGCACGTCGCGGGTATAAGAAATGGCCGGCACCGGACGTTGGGCCAGCGCCAGGGTGCTGAACAACACCAGCACAGCGCTGATGGCGAGGCGATACGGCATGTCACGGGTCCCGAAGATAAAAAAACGTCGCGATTCTACCGGGCCACGGCCCCGGCCAACATGAGCGATATTCATGCAAAAGCCGTTCATGATTAAAAAGCATGCCGGTTTGCTATGATCGCCGCTCTTTTGTGTTGGCCTTACCAGGTAGTCCTATGTCCGATCGCAGCGCTCGCCTCCAAGCTCTTCATCAAGCTCTCAAAGAGCGCATCCTGATTCTCGATGGTGGCATGGGCACGATGATCCAGAGCTACAAGCTCGAAGAGCAGGACTACCGTGGCAAGCGTTTCGCCGACTGGCCCAGCGACGTCAAGGGCAACAACGACCTCTTGGTGCTCAGCCGCCCGGACGTGATCGGCGCAATTGAAAAGGCCTACCTGGACGCCGGCGCCGACATCCTGGAAACCAACACTTTCAACGCCACCCAGGTGTCTCAGGCCGACTACGGCATGCAGGCCCTGGCCTACGAACTCAACGTAGAAGGCGCACGCCTGGCGCGTAAAGTGGCCGACGCCAAAACCCTGGAAACCCCCGACAAACCGCGCTTCGTCGCCGGCGTGCTGGGGCCTACCAGCCGCACCTGTTCGCTGTCGCCGGACGTGAACAACCCCGGTTATCGCAACGTCACCTTCGATGAACTGGTGGAAAACTACACCGAGGCCACCAAGGGCCTGATCGAGGGCGGCGCGGACCTGATCCTGATCGAGACGATCTTCGACACCCTCAACGCCAAGGCCGCGATCTTCGCCGTGCAAGGCGTGTATGAAGAGTTGGGCGTGGAGTTGCCGATCATGATTTCCGGGACCATCACCGATGCGTCCGGGCGCACCCTGTCGGGGCAGACCACCGAAGCCTTCTGGAACTCCGTCAGCCACGCCAAGCCGATTTCCGTGGGCCTGAACTGCGCCCTGGGCGCCAGCGAACTGCGCCCTTACCTCGAAGAACTGTCGAACAAGGCCAACACCCACGTTTCGGCCCACCCCAACGCCGGCCTGCCCAACGAATTCGGCGAGTACGACGAACTGCCGGCCGAAACGGCCAAGGTCATCGAGGAGTTCGCCCAGAGCGGCTTCCTCAACATCGTCGGCGGCTGCTGTGGCACCACCCCGGGGCACATCGAGGCCATCGCCAAAGCCGTAGCCGGCTACGCGCCGCGGGCAATCCCGGACATCCCCAAGGCTTGCCGCCTGTCGGGCCTGGAGCCGTTCACCATCGATCGCAGCTCGTTGTTCGTCAACGTCGGCGAACGCACCAACATCACCGGTTCCGCCCGTTTCGCCCGCCTGATCCGGGAAGACAACTACACCGAAGCACTGGAAGTGGCCCTGCAGCAGGTCGAGGCCGGCGCCCAGGTGATCGACATCAACATGGACGAGGGCATGCTGGACTCGAAGAAGGCCATGGTCACCTTCCTCAACCTGATTGCCGGCGAGCCGGACATCTCCCGCGTGCCGATCATGATCGACTCCTCCAAGTGGGAAGTGATCGAGGCCGGCCTCAAGTGCATCCAGGGCAAGGGCATCGTCAACTCCATCAGCATGAAAGAAGGCGTGGAGCAGTTCATCCACCACGCCAAACTGTGCAAGCGCTACGGCGCGGCGGTGGTGGTGATGGCCTTCGACGAAGCGGGCCAGGCCGACACCGAGGCACGCAAGAAAGAGATCTGCAAGCGCTCCTACGACATCCTGGTCAACGACGTCGGCTTTCCACCCGAAGACATCATCTTCGACCCGAACATCTTCGCCGTGGCCACCGGCATTGAAGAGCACAACAACTACGCCGTCGATTTCATCAACGCCTGCGCCTATATCCGCGACGAACTGCCCTACGCCCTGACCTCGGGCGGGGTGTCCAACGTGTCGTTCTCGTTCCGTGGCAACAACCCGGTGCGCGAGGCGATCCACTCGGTGTTCCTGCTGCACGCGATCCGCAACGGCCTGAGCATGGGCATCGTCAACGCCGGGCAACTGGAGATCTACGACCAGATCCCCGCCGAGCTGCGCGACGCGGTCGAAGACGTGGTGCTCAACCGCACCCCCGAGGGCACCGACGCCCTACTGGCCATCGCCGACAAATACAAGGGCGACGGCAGCGTCAAGGAAGCGGAAACCGAAGAATGGCGCGGCTGGGACGTCAACAAGCGCCTGGAACATGCGCTGGTCAAGGGCATCACCACCCACATCGTCGAAGACACCGAAGAGTCGCGCCAATCCTTCAAGCGCCCGATCGAAGTGATCGAAGGCCCGCTGATGTCGGGCATGAACATCGTCGGCGACCTGTTCGGCGCCGGCAAAATGTTCCTGCCCCAAGTGGTGAAGTCGGCGCGGGTGATGAAGCAGGCCGTGGCCCACCTGATCCCGTTCATCGAGCTGGAAAAAGGCGACAAACCCGAAGCCAAGGGCAAGATCCTGATGGCCACGGTCAAGGGCGACGTGCACGACATCGGCAAGAACATCGTCGGCGTGGTGCTAGGTTGCAACGGCTACGACATCGTCGACCTGGGCGTGATGGTGCCGGCGGAAAAAATCCTGCAAGTGGCCAAGGAACAGAAGTGCGACATCATCGGCCTCTCCGGCCTGATTACGCCGTCGCTGGATGAGATGGTCCACGTCGCCCGCGAGATGCAGCGCCAGGACTTTCACCTGCCGCTGATGATCGGTGGCGCCACCACCTCCAAGGCCCACACGGCGGTGAAGATCGAACCCAAGTACAGCAATGACGCGGTGATCTACGTCACCGACGCCTCCCGCGCCGTGGGCGTGGCCACCCAATTGCTGTCCAAGGAACTCAAGGCCGGTTTCGTCGAGAAAACCCGCCTGGAATACGTGGAAGTGCGCGAACGCACCGCCAACCGCAGCGCCCGCACCGAACGCCTGAGCTATGCCGCCGCGGTGGCGAAAAAGCCGCAGTTCGACTGGAGCACCTACACCCCGGTGAAGCCGACCTTCACCGGCGCCCGAGTGCTGGACAACATCGACCTCAAGGTGCTTGCCGAGTACATCGACTGGACGCCGTTCTTCATCTCCTGGGACCTGGCCGGCAAGTACCCGCGCATCCTCACCGACGAGGTGGTGGGCGAAGCGGCCACGGCACTGTTCGCCGATGCCCAGGCGATGCTGGCCAAGCTGATCGACGAAAAACTCATCAGCGCCCGCGCAGTGTTCGGCTTCTGGCCGGCCAACCAGGTGCAGGACGACGACCTGGAAGTCTATGGCGACGACGGCCAACCCCTGGCGCGCCTACATCACCTGCGCCAGCAAATCATCAAAACCGACGGCAAACCCAACTTCTGCCTGGCCGACTTCGTCGCGCCCAAGGCCAGCGGCATCACCGACTATGTGGGCGGCTTCATCACCACCGCCGGCATCGGCGCCGAAGAGGTGGCCAAGGCCTACCAGGACGCCGGCGACGACTACAACTCGATCATGGTCAAGGCCCTGGCCGACCGTTTGGCCGAGGCCTGCGCCGAATGGCTGCACCAACAGGTGCGTAAGGAACACTGGGGCTACGCCCGGGACGAGGCGCTGGACAACGAGGCGCTGATCCGCGAGCAGTACAGCGGCATCCGCCCTGCCCCCGGCTACCCGGCGTGCCCTGACCACACCGAAAAAGGCACCCTGTTCCAGTTGCTCGACCCCCAGGCCCAGGAAATGCAACCGGGGCGCAGCGGCGTGTTCCTCACCGAGCACTACGCCATGTTCCCGGCAGCGGCGGTCAGCGGCTGGTACTTCGCCCACCCCCAGGCGCAATACTTTGCCGTGGGCAAGGTGGACAAGGACCAGATCGACAGCTACACCGCCCGCAAAGGCCAGGACCTGAGCGTGACCGAACGCTGGCTGGCGCCGAACCTGGGCTACGACAACTGAGCCTGGGCCGCGGCCCTTCTAGTGGCAAGCGGGCTTGCCCGCGCTCGGGCGCGAAGCGGCCGTAAGCGGCACCCCACCGCCGAAGGCCGCCCGCGTGCTACCAAGTCAGGCGCAGGGCCAGGGCCGCGAGGGTCAACAGCAACACCGGGACGGTGAGGACGATGCCGACCTTGAAGTAGTAACCCCAGCCGATGCGGATGCCCTTGCGCGCCAGTACGTGCAGCCACAGCAAGGTGGCCAGGCTGCCGATGGGGGTGATTTTCGGCCCCAGGTCGCTGCCGATGACGTTGGCGTAGATCATCGCTTCCTTCACCGGGCCGACCGCGTGGCTGGCGTCGATGGACAAGGCGCCGATCAGCACCGTGGGCAAGTTGTTCATCACCGACGACAGCAGCGCCGTCAGCACCCCGGTGCCCATGGCCGCGCCCCACACCCCATAGCTGCCAAACCAGTCCAGCCACTGCGCCAGGTGCCCGGTCAGCCCAGCGTTGCGCAGGCCGTAGACCACCAGGTACATGCCCAGGGAAAAAATCACGATCTGCCACGGCGCGTCCTTCATCACCTTGCGCGTCGAGATCTTGTGCCCGCGCGCAGCAATCGCCAGCAGCAGTGCAGCGCACAGGGCCGAGATGGCGCTGATGGGGATCCCTAGCGGCTCCAGGGCAAAACACCCCACCAGCAGGATGCCCAGCACCCACCACCCGGCAATAAAGGTGGCACGGTCGTGGATCGCTTGTTCCGGGCGCTCCAGTTGCTCGGGGTCGTAGGCCACCGGAATGTCACGGCGGAAGTACCACAGCAACACCGCCAGGGTGGCGGCAACGCTGACCAGGTTCACCGGCACCATCACCGCCGCGTACTGGTTGAAGCCGATCTTGAAAAAATCCGCCGAGACGATGTTCACCAGGTTCGACACCACCAGCGGCAGGCTCGCGGTGTCGGCGATAAAGCCTGCGCCCATGACAAACGCCAGGGTCGCGGCGGCAGAAAAACGCAGGGCCAGCAGCATGGAAATCACAATGGGCGTGAGGATCAGCGCCGCGCCGTCATTGGCGAACAACGCCGAGACCATCGCCCCCAGCAGCACCATGTAGGCAAACAGGCGCCGCCCGCTGCCCCGCCCCCAACGGGCCACATGCAGGGCGGTCCAGGCGAAGAACCCGGCCTCGTCCAGCAACAGGCTGATGATAATCAGCGCCACGAAAGTACCCGTGGCGTTCCAGATGATCTGCCACACCAGGGGAATGTCACCCAACTGCACCACGCCGCACAGCAGCGCCAGCACCGCGCCCAAGGTGGCGCTCCAGCCTACGCCCAGGCCTTTGGGTTGCCAGATCACCAGGGTAATGGTCAGCAAGAAAATCAACGACGCGATCAACATCTAAAAACAGCCTTGGCTAAGCAAAAGAACGGGGCAGCACCGCGACCGAAAGCGGCCGCCAGCAATGCCCGAGGAAAAGGAAGTGAGCGCGGATCAGGCTTTCTTGTGCTGCTCGACCCAAGCGCCAAAGGCGTTGATAAAACCTTGCAGGAAGGGTTGGGTGGCCTCGGACAGCTTGCCCGCTTCGTCGAATACCGCACCGGCGCCGCCCAGGTAAGCCTCCGGTTGCTGCATGCACGGCACGTTGAGGAACACCAGGGACTGGCGCAAGTGATGGTTGGCGCCAAAACCGCCGATCGCGCCGGGGGACACGCTAATCACCGCGCCGGGCTTGCCGCTCCAGGCGCTCTTGCCGTAGGGCCGGGAACCGACGTCAATCGCGTTCTTCAGCGGTGCCGGCACCGAGCGGTTGTATTCCGGGGTGACGAACAGCACTGCGTCGGATGAAGCCACTTGCTGGCGGAAAGTACTGTAGGCTGCCGGCGGCGTAACATCGATATCCTCGTTGTAGAGCGGCAAATCGCCGATTTCGACAATGTTCAGCTTGAGGTTGGCCGGCGCCAGGTCTGCCAGTGCCTTGGCGACCTTGCGGTTGATCGACTCTTTTCTCAAGCTGCCGACCAGGACTGCAATCGTATAAACCGTGCTCATGGAGAATTCCCGACTATCTGGCTGAAAGAGCCCGTAGTTATAGATGATTGGGGCCCCGTGGAGCCAGCGGGTTTCACAGAATCTGTGGGCAAGACTATTTTTTATCTGTAGGAAAACTAACCTGGCTCGACCGGGGTCTACAGAACCGCAACTTGCGTGTTTTATTTCCAGAGGTTCTAAGCAGATGGCAGCAGTACTTGTCGGTCAGTTCCATGCCAGAGACGCCGAAGGGCGTGTCTACTCCGTGCATGAGTTCCAGGAATCCACCCCCGCGCCCGACCAGCAGGCCGGCTCGGACCCCGTCACCACCTATCGCCTGGCCATTGGCGACCGTGTCAACAAGGTCGACGACAACCAGTTCACCCTGGTCCAGTCGGGCATCATCCTCCTTCGCGAACCCGAGACCACGGCCTCCTCATAACGCTCTGTTATGAGCGCAAGTCAGATCAGCGGACTTGGGTTAGGATTCAGCGATGGATCCGCCACCTGCTGAACATGGACTTCACGCATGCGTCTACGCCACATCGAAGTGATTCACGCGCTCTTGCACACCGGCCACCTCGGCACGGCAGCCGAATGGCTGCAATTGCCGGTCAGTGAAGTGGAAAACACCCTGCGCGACGCCGAGGCAACGTTGGGGTTCATGTTGTTCGCCAGTGTGCGCGGGCGTTTGCAGGCGACCCACGAAACCCGGCAACTGCAAGGGCAAATGGGCCATCTCTATCAGGCGTTAGAGCCCTTGCAGCGCCTGGCCAGCAGCCTGCGCCAGTACCAGAGCGCGCCGCTGCGCATCCTTTGCACCCCGCCCCTGGCCCAGCAGCTGTTGCCCCAGAGCATCGCCAGCCTGCGCCGCAGTTTCGCCGATACCCCATGCAGCTTGGCCAGCCACAGCAGCGCCGAGATCATCAAGACCCTGTTACTGCGCGAGGGCGACCTGGGTTTGAGCCTGCACAACCCCGAACACCCGGACATCCACTGCCAGCCATTGGCCCAGGGCAAGCTGCAACTGCTGGCGCCCCACGGCTGGCTACAACCGCGGCAGAAGTACATCGCCGTGCAGGACCTGGCCGGGCAACCGCTGGTTGGCCTGGAAGGCCATGACCCCCTCAGCGCCCTGCTCGAGAGCAAATTGCAGAACCTGCGCCCGGCGCCGCTGATCCAGATCCGCGTGCAGACCCAGCAGATGATGCGCAGCATGGTGGAGGCCGGCGAAGGCCTGGCCATTGTCGACCCCTTCACCGCCCTGGGCGCCAAGGCCGCAGGCCTGGACGTGTGCCCGCTGTCGCCACCGCAGCTCATCAGCCTCTATGCCCTGACCCTGGCCCACAGCACGCCGTCGCCGGCTGCCCTGGCCCTGATAGAGAAAGTCACGGAAAACGCCCAGGCCCTGCTGACGGGCTAGAGCGTGGCGTCGTCGAAGAGGCGATACCAGAAAATCGCCACTTCCGCGGTGTGCGGGTCGATGCCGCGATAGCGCAAGTGGTCGATGCCGCCCACCACATAACCGCAGCGTTCGTATAGGCGGCAGGCGCCCAGGTTGTTGTTCTGGGTTTCGAGCATGATCCCCGGCAGGTTCTTCTTCTGGCTCCAGAACTGCGCCACGTCCAGCAATGCCTTGGCCACCCCGTGGCGCCGCGCCGGAGCGTGGACCGCCAACTCGTCGATATGGGCAAAGCCGTTCCAATTGGTGCTGATGACCAAGTGCCCCACGGGGCAGTCGTCCAGGTGCGCGACGAAAATCGCGCTGTCGGCGGCGCCGCGAAAGCTGTCGAACTCCTGTGGGTCGATGCCGTAGCACTTGCGGTAGGGGCTGACGTTCTCCAGGGGCCACTGCTCCACCGGCAAGCCGACCTGGGCCAAGCCGTGGGCGTGTACGTGGAAACTGAAATCGCTGCCCCAGACATAGGGCGCGAACTCCTCGCCCGCCACCCGCACCGCGAGGCCAGGGTGCTTGGGGTTGATAACCGGTTGCATAAGCGTGAAGGTCCTCACGGGCAGGGCGCTCGACGGCCTGTTACTTCAGGGTAGATCACGCCCGATGCCCGTCAGCCCTTGGCCTCTTCCAATTGCGTCCAGAGCGCTGCTGCGCCCGCAGATTTGGCGATGGCCTCCAGGCGCACGCGGTGTTCGGCCAGGTCGTTTTCGCTGGCGCGGATGATGCGGGTGGCCGGGCGGTCGGCCGGCAGGCGGCGAATTTCACTGGGGCGGTTGCCCGAGCCTTCGGAACCGTTGCCATCGGAGGCGTTGCCCGCCAGGGACAGGCTGGTCTGCCCGCCCGTCATGGTCAGGTAGACGTCAGCCAGGATCTCGGAGTCGAGCAGCGCGCCGTGCAGTTCGCGGCCCGAGTTGTCCACGCCATAGCGTTTGCACAAGGCGTCGAGGCTGTTGCGCTGGCCCGGGTGACGCTCACGGGCCATCAATAGGGTGTCGAGGATGGTGCAGTGCTGGGTGATGTCGGCGCGGTCTTTCTGCCCGGCCAGGGCGAACTCGTTGTTGATGAAGCCGACGTCGAACGCCGCGTTATGGATAATTAGCTGCGCGCCCTTGATGAACTCGAAGAATTCATCGGCCACTTCAGCGAACCGCGGCTTGCCCACCAGGAACTCGTTGGTGATGCCGTGGACCGCAATGGCGCCTTCGTCGCTTTCGCGATCCGGTTGCAGGTAGACGTGGAAATGCCGGCCGGTCAGGCGCCGCCCGAGCAACTCGACGCAGCCGATTTCCACGATGCGGTGGCCATCGGTCACCGGCATGCCGGTGGTTTCGGTATCGAGTACAACGGATCGGGTGGCCATCAGGGTTCAGCTCTCAACGGTTCAATCGTGCAAAAAAAGGGCGATGTTAACACGCAAGGCCGATCAGCTCTGCTTGTAGCCGCGCACATCATCCACGCCACGGTTGGCCAACTGGTCGGCCCGTTCGTTGCCCGGGTGGCCGATGTGGCCACGCACCCACTTCCAGGTGACGTTGTGGCGGTTGACTTGTTCGTCGAGTTGCTTCCACAGGTCAGCGTTCTTGACAGGCGCTTTGGCTGCGGTTTTCCAGCCGCGTTTTTTCCAGTTGGCCATCCACTCGTTGATGCCCTTCATCACGTACTGCGAGTCGGTCACCAGCAGCACGTCGCAGGAGCGCTTGAGTTCTTCCAGGCCGCGAATGGCGCCCATCAGCTCCATGCGGTTATTGGTGGTGTTGGCTTCGCCGCCCCAGAGTTCCTTTTCCACGCCTTTGCACACCAGCAGCGCGCCCCAGCCGCCAGGGCCAGGGTTGCCCTTGCAGGCGCCATCGGTGAAGAGTTCTACGCTATCGCTCATTGCCAATCGATCCAGAAACGCTGGCCTGCCGGTCCGCGACCGACAACGCCAGAGACCGGGCAAGCCCGGTCAAGGTCAGAAAAAGGGGTTATTGCTCGCTGGGGCGGCGGTTGACCTTGGCCATCGGCAGCGGAATCAGCTTGCCCATGGTCTCGCGGCGCACCTGGCGCACCGGGCGCAGGCCGACCACGATCTTGCGCGCCACTAGCAGGTAAAAGCCGCCGCCGGACAACTGCCAGTCGCCGGCCTTGCGCTCCCACCCGGCCAACCGAGCCTGCCACAGCGGGGACGCAAGCGGCGGACGATAGCACCCGAAGCGGCGTTTCTCCAGCGCGAAGCCCAGCAGGTTGAGCCAGTCGGCCACCCGCGACGGCGAGATGCAGCGCGCCTGGCGCAAGCCATCGTGGGCGAACACATGGCGCAAACCCCAGGTGCTCCAGGGGTTGATCCCGACAATCAGCAAATGCCCGCCGGGGCGTACACTGCTGGCCGCTTCGCGCAGCAGGCCGTGGGGTGACAGGCAGAAATCCAGGCCATGCTGCAACACCACCACGTCGGCGGCGTGCTCACTCAACGGCCAGGCCTGTTCCTCGCAGACAATTTCCACCCCGGGCAGCGGCGCGCCCAGGCGAACATTGCGCTGCACCTGCGGCGCCACCGGCGGGGTTTGCGCCGAGGGGCCGTAATGCACCAGATAGCCACCGAAAAAACGCCCCAACTCGTCTTCGAGCATGCGTCGCTCTTCATCCAGCAGCAATTGGCCAATGGGGCCCGCCAGCCAGTCACGGGCCGCGCCAATCAATGCCAGCCATTGCGGATCGGCCTGAGCGAAGGCTTTATCGGTCATTGCGTTCTCCAACTCGGCAAGAAGCGTCTAAGATGCGCCAATGTTATCCGCTTGGCGAATTCGACGATGATACAAATCAGTGCCCTGCCCGCCTTTACCGACAATTACATCTGGCTATTGCAGGATCACCGCAGCCAACGCTGCGCCGTGGTCGACCCCGGTGATGCCGCGCCGGTACTGGCCTGGCTCGGGCAACACCCGGATTGGGCACTGAGCGACATTCTTATCACCCACCATCACCACGATCACGTCGGTGGCGTGGCGCAACTCAAGGCCACCACGGGTGCCACGGTCTATGGCCCGGCCAGCGAAAACATCCCGGGGCGCGACGTTGCCCTGAGCGATAACGACCGGGTCACCGCACTGGGCTGGGAGTTCGATGTAATCGCCGTGCCCGGCCACACCCTGGGCCACATTGCCTATTACCATCACGGCCTGCTGTTCTGCGGCGACACCCTGTTCGCGGCCGGTTGCGGGCGCCTGTTCGAGGGCACGCCCGAGCAGATGCACCATTCGCTGTCGCGCCTGGCCGCCCTGCCCGAAGGCACGCTGGTGTATTGCACTCACGAATACACACTGAGCAACCTGCGCTTCGCTCAAGCCGTGGAGCCGCACAACCCCGACATCGCCGAGCGCATGACGAAAGCCACCGAATTGCGGGCCGCCGGGCGCATGACCCTGCCTTCCACACTGGCCCTGGAAAAACTCACCAACCCGTTCCTGCGTGCCGGCGAAACATCTGTTAAAGAAAAAGCGGACGAACGAAATGGCCAGGATAACCAGGCGCCCAGTGCGGTTTTTGCGGCCCTGCGGGCCTGGAAAGACACCTTCTAGAACGGGCCATCGAGGGGACGGCAACGGGCAATGGTTGACCGCACCCTATGCGCTTTCTAGAATCGCCCGACATTTTTGCCCGGAACTTACTTCCAGCCAATGTCGTCATCTATCCGTAAATCCATCCATTCAGACGCATTGACCCGCCTGGCCCAAGCCATTGCGGTGGCAGTGTCCGCTATCCTGGCGGGCTGCCAAAGCACCAGCCAGGTGCCGCAAACCAACGCGGCCCACATTCCGAATCTGTCCACCCCTATCAAGCAAAAGCCCATCTGGCTGAGCGAGAAACCCAGCCCGCAAGTACCCCAGGATGTCTGGGAACGCATGCGCCAGGGCTTCCAGTTGCAAGACGTCCCCGGCGTGAACCCGCGCATCGAGCAACAGCGCCTGTGGTTCGCCAGCAACCCGTCCTTCCTGGAGAGCGCCGGCGAGCGTGGCAGCCTGTATATCCACTACATCGTCGAACGCCTTGAAGAACGCAACATGCCGCTGGAACTGGCCCTGCTGCCGGTGATTGAAAGCGCCTACAACCCCATGGCGTACTCCAGCGCCAACGCCGTCGGGCTGTGGCAGTTCATTCCGTCCACCGGGCGCTACTTCAACCTGCGCCAGACCCGTTTCTACGATGGCCGGCGCGACATCACCGCCTCGACCACCGCCGCCCTCGACTACCTGACGCGCCTGCACGACATGTTCAACGGCGACTGGTTGCTGGCCCTGGCGGCCTACAACTCCGGCGAAGGCACCGTCAGCCGCGCCATCGAGCGCAACGAGAAACTCGGCCTACCCACCGACTACTGGAACCTGCCGCTGCCCCAGGAAACCCAGGCCTACGTGCCCAAATTGCTGGCCCTGTCGCAAGTGGTCCTGGCCCCCGAAGCTTACGGGGTGAACCTCAACCCCATCGCCAACGAGCCCTATTTCCAGGTCGTCGAGATCAACCAGCGCATGGACCTCTCCAAGGTCGCGGCAGTGGCCAACATCGACGAAGACGAACTGTTCCAGCTCAACCCGGCCTTCAAACAACGCACCACCATCGACGGCCCCCAGCACTTGCTGGTGCCCACCTCCAAGGCGCAGTTGTTGACCACCAGCCTGTCAACCATGCGCCCCGAGGAACTGATAAGCCAACGCACCTTCAAGCCAGTGTTCGACAACCTCGACAGCGGCCCTCGCCTGACCCGCAACTATCGGGTCAAGCGTGGCGACAACCTGGCTTCCATCGCCAAGACCAACAAGGTCCAGGTCAAGGACCTGCAACGCTGGAACAAACTCAGCGGCCACAACCTGAAAGTCGGCCAGACCCTGGTCATGCAGGACACCGGCCGCAAAACCACCACCCTGGCCGCCAACAACAAGAAGCAGACCCGCTACAAGGTCAAGCAAGGTGATTCGCTGTACATCGTGGCCAAGCGTTTCAACGTCGAGATGCAGCACCTCAAGCGCTGGAACCCACGGGTCGGCCAGGCGCTGAAACCAGGGCAGATGCTCACGGTCTACTCGCCACATTGAGGCCTTGGCCTGCCATCCGTCGCAAGGCCCCGCAGGCCTTGCCGGCGGCTTGGCTGGCAGCGATGCGCAGCGCTTTGATCCCCCACCTTTTTCCTGCCGATACAAGCTGTTACTGTGCCAGGCTAAAGCCCAAGCCGCATGGATCGAATTTCTGACTTGATGCGCCCTGTCCTCCTGCTTCTTATCAGCCTGGCCTTGAGCTTTCCCGCAAGCGCGACCATCAGCGAAAGCCACGGCTATGCGCAGTTCGGCACACTCAAGTACCCGGCCAAATTCACCCATTTCGATTGGGTCAACCCGTCTGCGCCCAAAGGCGGCACGTTGCGGGTGATGGCGTTCGGCACCTTCGACACCCTCAACCCCTATACCTTCAAGGGCACCAGCCCGGTGTCCACGGCCAATTTCCTGCAATACGGCATCAACGAACTCAACGAGCCCCTGATGGTCGGCACCGGCCAGTACGCGCCGTCGGGCGACGAGCCGACTTCCAGCTACGGCCTGATCGCCCAGTCGGTGGAATACAGCGAGGACCGCAGTTGGGTGGTGTTCAACCTGCGCCCTGAAGCGCGTTTTCACGATGGCAAGCCGATCACCGCCTATGACGTGGCGTTTTCCTATCGTCTGCTGCTCAAGGAAGGCCACCCGCAGTACCGCACCAACCTGCAGGAAGTGTTGCGGGTCGATATCCTCACTCCCCACCGCGTGCGTTTCGTGTTCAAGCGCGCCGGTAACCCGCTGTTGATCTTGCGCCTGGGGGAACTGCCGGTGCTGCCCCAGCACTACTGGAAAGACCGAGACTTCAAGGCCACCACCTTCGAGCCGCCCCTGGGCAGCGGCCCGTATCGGGTCCGCGAGGTGCAGCCGGGACGGCGTTTAGTGTACGAACGGGTTAGGGATTACTGGGGCAAGGACCTGCCGGTCAACCGTGGCAAGTACAATTTCGACCGCGCCGAAGTAGAGTTCTACCGCGACAGCGATGTCGCTTTCGAGGCGTTCAAGGCCGGTGAATTCGACATCTACATCGAGCACCAGGCCAAGAACTGGGCCAATGGCTATCGCTTCCCGGCGGTGGCGCGCGGCGACGTTATCAAGGCCCAGATCCCCCACCAAATCCCGACCCAGACCCAAGGCCTGTTCATGAACAGCCGCCGCAGCGCTTTTGCCGACGCCAAGGTGCGCGAGGCCCTGGGCCTGATGTTCGACTTCGAGTGGACCAACCGCACCCTGTTCAGCGACGCCTATCAACGGGCCATCAGCTACTACCCCAACAGCGAATTCTCCGCCAGCGGCGTGCCGGTGGGCCACGAGTGGCTGCTGCTCTCGCCCTACCGCAGCCAATTGCCGGCCAGCCTGTTCACCCAGCCCTTCAGCCTGCCGCGCACCGACGGCCGTGGCATCCCCCGCGACACCCTGCGCCGTGCCCTGGGCCTGCTGGGCGAGGCCGGTTGGAAACTCAACGGCCAGCGGCTGGTCAACAGCAGCGGCCAGCCGTTGAACCTGGAGATCCTGTTGGTCAACCCGAACCTGGAGCGCATCCTGCAGCCCTACACCGAGAACCTGGCGAGCATCGGCATCAACGCCCAACTGCGCACGGTGGACCGCGCCCAGTACAAGCAGCGCCTGGACCAGTTCGATTTCGACATGATCCTCATGACCCTCGACCAGACCTTAAGCCCCGGCCTTGAGCAGTGGCAGTACTTCCACTCCAGCCAGGTCGCGGTCAAGGGCAGCAAGAACTACGCCGGCGTGGCCAACCCGGTGGTCGACCACTTGCTGGAACAACTGCTCGCCGCCCAGACCCGCGATGCGCAACTGGCGGCCGGCCGGGCCCTGGACCGGGTCCTGCTGTGGCAGCACTACATCATTCCCAATTGGTACATCAACTATCATCGCCTGGCGTACCGCAACCGGTTCGCCTTCGTCGCCACGCCGCCCTATAGCCTGGGCCTGAGCGCGTGGTGGCTGAAGTCTTCGGAGAAAGTCCAATGATGCCTTTGCGTACCCTGATTGGCCTGCTGTTCGCGGGCGCCGCGCTGTTTGCCCACGCCGCCCCGCAACACGCCCTCACGCTCTACAACGAGCCGCCGAAATACCCCGCCGACTTCAAGCACTTCGCCTACGTCAACCCCGACGCCCCCAAGGGCGGCACCTTCCGCCAGGCCGGTTTCGGCGGTTTCGACAGCCTCAACCCGTTCATCAGCAAAGGCGTGCCGGTGGACGGCATCGGCGAGGTCTACGACACCCTCGCCAAGCAAGGCCTGGACGAGCCCTTTACCCAGTACGGCTTGATCGCCAGCAAGATCGAAAAGGCCCCCGACAACAGCTGGGTGCGCTTCTACCTGCGCCCCGAAGCGCGCTTCCATGATGGCCACCCGGTGCGCGCCGAAGACGTGGTGTTCAGCTTCCATACCCTCATCAAGAACGGCGGCCCGCTGTATCGCGGCTACTACGCCGACGTGGAAGAGGTGATAGCCGAAGATCCCCTGCGCGTGCTGTTCAAGTTCAAACACAGCAACAACCGCGAGCTGCCGCTGATCCTGGGGCAAATCGCGGTGCTGCCCAAGCATTGGTGGGCCACCCGCGATTTCACCAAGGGCAACCTGGAAATCCCCCTGGGCAGCGGCCCCTACAGGATCACCCAGGTCAAGGCCGGGCGCTCGGTGCGCTACGAGCGGGTCAAGGACTACTGGGGCAAGGACCTGCCGGTCAACCGGGGTTTCTACAACTTCGATGTGATGACCATCGACTACTACCGCGACAACACCGTCGCCGTCGAAGCCCTCAAGGCCGGGCAGTTCGACTACTGGCTCGAATCGGTGGCCAAGACCTGGGCCAACGCCTATAACATCCCCGCCGTGAGCGAAGGCCGCTTGATTAAGGAGCAGATCCCCAACGGCAACCCCACCGGCATGCAGGGTTTTGTCTACAACCTGCGCCGCCCGGTGTTCCAGGACGTGCGGGTGCGCGAGGCGCTAAGCCTATTGCTGGATTTCGAGTGGACCAACAAACAACTGTTCAACGGCGCCTACGTGCGCACCCGCAGTTACTTCGACAACTCGGAGATGGCCGCCACCGGCAGGCCCGACGCCACCCAACTGGCGATCCTCGAACCCCTGCGCGGGCAAATCCCCGAGCAAGCGTTTGGCGATGCCTTCCAGAACTCTGTCACCGATGGCAGCGGCATGATCCGCGCCCAGCAACGCAAGGCCTATCAACTGCTGCAAGAGGCCGGTTGGCGCATCGTCGACGACAAAATGGTCGATGCCAGCGGCAAACCGGTGAGCCTCGAGTTCCTCCTGGTGCAGACCGATTTCGAACGCATCCTGCTGCCGTTCAAGCGTAACCTCAGCGACCTGGGCATCGACCTGGTGATCCGCCGCGTAGACGTCTCGCAGTACATCAACCGCCTGCGCTCGCGGGACTTCGACATGATCGTCGGCGGTTTCCCGCAATCGAACTCGCCAGGCAACGAACAGCGCGAATTCTGGAAGAGCGAAGCCGCCGACAACCCCGGCAGCCGCAATTTCATGGGCCTCAAGGACCCGGCCGTAGACCAAGTGGTGGAGCAACTCATCAACGCCGACTCGCGGCAGAGCCTGGTGGCCCACACCCGGGCGCTGGACCGCATCCTGCAATGGGGCTACTACGTGATCCCCAACTGGCATATCAAGACCTGGCGCGTGGTGTACTGGAACCACATCGGCCACCCCAAGGTGCCGCCAACCTACGACATCGGCACCGACACCTGGTGGATCAAGCCCGACGCCGCGCCGGCACCGGAAGTGCAGACCCAGGTACAAGCCACCACCGCCGAGGGGGCGCACTAACATGCTGGCCTATATCGCTCGGCGCCTACTGCTGATTATCCCGACCCTGTTCGGCATCCTGCTCATCAACTTCGTCATCATCCAGGCCGCGCCTGGCGGCCCAGTGGAACAGATGATCGCCAAGCTCGAAGGCTTCGACGGCGCCACCAGCCGCATCGCCGGCGGCGGCTCGGAGGTGTCGGTGGCCGGTTCCAGCTACCGTGGCGCCCAGGGCCTGGACCCGGCGCTGATTAAGGAAATCGAGCACATGTACGGCTTCGACAAATCGGCGCCGGAACGCCTGTGGATCATGGTCAAGAACTACGCGCGCCTGGACTTTGGCGACAGCTTCTTCCGCGACGCCAAGGTCATCGACCTCATCAAGGAAAAAATGCCGGTGTCCATCTCCCTCGGGCTGTGGAGCACGCTGATTATGTACCTGGTGTCGATCCCCCTGGGGATCGCCAAGGCCACCCGCCACGGCAGCCATTTCGACGTGTGGACCAGCTCGGCGATCATCGTCGGCTACGCCATCCCCGCATTCCTGTTCGCCATCCTGCTGATCGTGGTGTTCGCCGGCGGCAGTTACCTGGACTGGTTCCCGCTACGTGGCCTGACCTCCAACAACTTCGAGGAACTGAGCTGGGGCGGCAAGATCCTCGACTACTTCTGGCACCTGGCCCTGCCCGTCACGGCCCTGGTGATCGGCAACTTTGCCACCATGACCCTGCTGACCAAGAACAGCTTCCTCGACGAAATCAACAAACAGTACGTGATTACCGCTAAGGCCAAAGGCCTGAGCAATCATCGGGTGCTCTACGGCCATGTGTTCCGCAACGCCATGCTGCTGGTGATCGCCGGGTTCCCCTCGGCCTTTATCGGGATTTTCTTCACCGGCTCGCTGCTGGTGGAAGTGATCTTCTCCCTCGACGGCCTCGGCCTGATGAGCTTTGAAGCGGCGATCAACCGCGATTACCCGGTGGTCTTCGGCACCCTGTTCATCTTCACCCTGCTGGGCCTGGTGGTGAAACTGATCGGCGACCTCACCTACACCCTGGTCGACCCTCGTATCGACTTTGAAAGCCGGGAGCAGTGAGATGACCCTATCGCCCCTCAATCGCCGCCGTTTCGAGCGTTTCAAGGCCAATAAGCGCGGCTGGTGGTCGCTGTGGCTGTTCCTGGTCCTGTTTGGCCTGAGCCTGGGCGCCGAGTTGATCGCCAACGACAAACCCCTGGCGGTGCACTACGACGGTGGCTGGTACTTCCCGGCCCTCAAGCGCTACCCGGAAACCACCTTCGGCGGCGAATTCCCGCTGGAAGCCAACTACAAGAGCCCCTACATCCGCGAACTGCTCAAGGCCAAGGACGCCTGGACCCTGTGGGCGCCGATCCCATTCAGCTACCAGAGCATCAACTACGACCTCAAAGTGCCCGCCCCCGCGCCGCCCTCGGCAGACAACTGGCTAGGCACCGACGACCAGGGCCGCGATGTGCTGGCGCGGGTCATCTACGGTTTTCGCGTGTCGGTGCTATTCGCCCTGACCCTGACCGTGCTCAGTTCCATCATCGGCGTGATCGCCGGCGCCCTGCAGGGCTTCTATGGCGGCTGGGTCGACCTGGCCGGGCAGCGCTTCCTGGAGATTTGGTCCGGGCTACCGGTGTTGTATCTGCTCATAATCCTCGCCAGCTTCGTGCAGCCCAACTTCTGGTGGCTGCTGGGCATCATACTGCTGTTTTCCTGGATGAGCCTGGTGGACGTGGTGCGCGCCGAGTTCCTGCGCGGGCGGAACCTGGAATACGTACGCGCCGCCCGGGCCCTGGGCATGCGCAACGGCGCGATCATGTTCCGCCACATCCTGCCCAATGCCATGGTCTCGACCATGACCTTCATGCCGTTCATCCTCACCGGCGCCATCGGCACCCTCACCGCCCTGGACTTCCTCGGTTTCGGCCTGCCGCCCGGCGCGCCGTCCCTGGGCGAACTGGTGGCCCAGGGCAAATCCAACCTGCAAGCGCCGTGGCTGGGCATCAGTGCCTTCGCGGTGCTGGCGATCATGTTGAGTTTGCTGGTGTTTATCGGCGAGTCCGCTCGCGATGCCTTCGACCCGAGGAAGTGAAATGAATCAGGACAATCTGATCGAAGTACGCGACCTGGCCGTCGAATTCGTGGTGGGCGAGCAGTGCCAGCGCGTGGTCCATAGCGTCAGTTTCGATATCAAACGCGGCGAAACCCTGGCCCTGGTGGGCGAAAGCGGTTCGGGCAAGTCGGTCACCGCCCACTCCATCCTGCGGTTGCTGCCCTACCCCTTGGCGCGCCACCCCAGCGGCACCATCCATTACGCCGGCAAAAACCTACTGACCCTGGACGAAAAACCCCTACGGCAGATTCGCGGCAACCGCATCGCGATGATTTTCCAAGAACCCATGACCTCGCTGAACCCGCTGCACTGCATCGAAAAACAGATCAACGAAGTGCTCGGCCTGCACAAAGGCCTCACCGGCAAGGCCGCCACCCGGCGCACCCTGGAGTTGCTGGAGCTGGTGGGCATCCCCGAGCCCCACAAACGCCTCAAGGCCCTGCCCCACGAACTCTCGGGCGGCCAGCGCCAACGGGTGATGATCGCCATGGCCCTGGCCAACGAGCCGGAGCTGCTGATCGCCGACGAGCCGACCACCGCCCTGGACGTCACCGTCCAGTTGAAAATCCTCGAACTGCTCAAAGAGCTGCAAGCGCGCCTGGGCATGGCCCTGCTGCTGATTAGCCATGACCTCAACCTGGTGCGGCGCATCGCCCACCGGGTGTGCGTGATGCAGCGCGGCTGCATCGTTGAGCAAGCGCCGTGCGAGGAACTGTTCCGCGCGCCCCAGCACCCCTACACCCAGGAACTGCTGGCCGCCGAACCCAGTGGCGGCCCCGTAGACCACCTCCCCGGCGCGCCACTGCTGGAGGTGAACGACCTCAGGGTCTGGTTCCCGATCAAGAAAGGCTTTTTGCGCCGCACGGTCGATTACGTCAAAGCGGTGGACGGCATCCACTTCAGCCTGCCCCAGGGCCAGACCCTGGGCATCGTCGGCGAAAGCGGCTCGGGCAAGTCCACCCTGGGCCTGGCGATTTTGCGCCTGATCGCCAGCCAGGGCGGCATCCGCTTCGAGGGCCAGGCCCTGGACGGCTTGACCCAGCAGCAAGTGAGGCCCCTGCGCCGGGAAATGCAGGTGGTGTTCCAAGACCCCTTCGGCAGCCTCAGCCCGCGCATGTGCGTGAGCGAGATCGTCGGCGAAGGCCTGCGCATCCACAAGATCGGCACGGCGGCCGAGCAGGAAAAAGCCATTATCGAGGCCCTGGTGGAAGTCGGCCTCGACCCCCAGACCCGCCACCGCTACCCCCACGAATTCTCCGGCGGCCAGCGCCAGCGCATCGCCATCGCCCGCGCCCTGGTACTCAAGCCCCGGTTGATCCTGCTGGACGAACCCACCTCGGCCCTGGACCGCACCGTGCAGCGCCAGGTGGTGGAACTGCTGCGTTCGCTGCAACGCAAGTACAACCTGACCTACCTGTTCATCAGCCATGACCTGGCGGTGGTCAAGGCGTTGAGCCATCAGTTGATGGTGGTCAAGCAGGGCCAGGTAGTGGAGCAAGGCGAAGCCCAAGCGATATTCGCCGCGCCCCAGCATCCTTACACCCGGCAACTGCTCGAAGCGGCGTTCCTAGTGCCGGCCTCCTGACTGGCCGGGCTTAGGCCCTATATAGATACGTCCTGCTGGCTTGGGTTTGCGGCAAAGATGAGACGCCATCGAACACGATGGCGTTGATTCCCCACCCAGCCAAAGGACACCCCATGCAGGCAACCATCCCCGCCACTGACGCCGCCAGTGCCCCTTTCATAAGTAACTTTCGCCCGCTCTTCAGCCCCAGGTTCATCAGCCAGAACGATGCGGCCATGTATGTGCATGCCTTGATGACGGTGTACGACCCTGAACAAGTCGAACAAGGCGGCTTCATTTTCAAACTGGCCGACCAGCACTATGTCGCGACCCTGCCTATCAAGGGCAAAAAATTCAGTTTTGAATTGAGCAGCATTTTCCCCCCGCACCCCTCCGGCCACGTCACGGTGCCGGAGGGTGTCGAGATCTGTGCCGCCTACCATTCCCATGTGGATGTTGCGTTCAGTGTCATGTGGTCGTCGTTTTTTTCACTGCCGGATCTCTCCAATGCCATTCGCTACAGGGCTTTGATTCCGTCGTTCTTGGTGTCCCACCCCAAGAGTGGCTCGCTGCTCAAATACAGCGCCCATGATCTACCGGCCACCCAGGTGCTGCTCGAAAGGCTCCACCCCCAGGACGAATTAACCATTGCCCTGGAAAAGGAAATGCGCAAAGGGCGCCTGGACATGACCGATCTGGTGCGCCTGGTCGCGACGACCGGCAAGCTGGAGGTACTTGCCCCCGGCCAGATCTGGGGAAGCGTGGGCACCCTTTCACCTCAATGGAAAATGCCCAGCAGCACCTCTGAGCTGGTGGCCGCGCCGTACCTGGGGCCGGTGTTCAACAGCCAGTTGGCGGCATTCCTCGACTTGGAAACCCTTGTACTAGACACCTCCCAGCAATGCGCTGGGCTTATCCTCAAACACGTCCAACAGGAAAAATACCTCTACACCCGCCCGGTGACGGTGCGTGATAGTGGTTTTTCGCTGGCCAGTTTCTTGCCCCAGAGCGAGTCCGGCGAGCTGGCGCTGCCTGCGCACTATGAGATCGACGCCCTCTATCACACAGTGTCCGGCTTGCCTGCGGATATGGAGTGGCCAGCCCTTGAACTTGAGCAGAATTTTTTCAGCCCCGCCGACATGTTCCACTGCCTGTCCCGGGCCGCCGTGTACCCGGGGCTGCCCACCTACCTGCTGACCCCCAGCAACGCCAGCCTGAAATACACCCCGGCCCCCGGCCCCCTGCAAGATCAGCTCTTCGCCCTGCTCAACCCGTTCGGTGGCCCCCGCACCCGGTTGCAATTGGCCTTGAACAACGGAACGTCCACCCACCTCGATTACGTGCATCAGGTGATTGCCGCCGGTACCTTACAGGTTGTGACCACCAGCCCCTTATGGCGCAACCGCGGCCCCGTGGCGGGCGATTGGCTACCGCTGCAAGCAGACGCAGAGCCTGACCCGCCGCAAGACTATTACCAGGGCGAGCAACTGGTGTTCGGCCCGATGTTCGATCACTCCGACGATGCCGTGGAATTTCAAGCCGCCAAGTTCGTGAGTTTTAGCCGGTTTACCGGTATTACCCTCAAGCACCCGCAGAAGAAAACCGTACTAGCGGCGACGGTTTTTGCCGAACAGACGCTGACTTACCCGCGCCAGCGGATATTTTCCCCCGTCGCGCAAGAGCGCCCGGCAGAGGTGGAAGGGTTCGAGCCCGACGGCATCTACTTCACCAGCGGCGTCGCCTTCCCCATTGACCCGGCGTCGGCTGAACTGCTGCCCGCCAACTTCTTCGAGCCCCAGGCCCTGGCGTTCTTCTTTGACGTACGACGCGACAGCTTCAACGCCACCGCTGCCTACTGGGCGGGTCGCGACGGTGCATTGCTGCGCTACCGCGCCAGTAACAGTGCGGCCGAGCAGGCGTTGATCCAACGCCTGCAACCAGATACGCAAACCGGCATCAGCCCACTAGAGGCCGAACTCGCCACGCAGCAACTCGACACCCTGGGCTTCGCCCGCCTAGTGGCTGCGGCTGGGGAGCTTAGGGTGCTCAAGACCAGCAGCCAGTGGAAGGAACGCGGCCCGGTGCAGTTCGACTAAGACTGCAAAAGCAAACCAATATCATTTGCACCGCCGTCGGGCATTTGCTTTAATCGCGACCCATTCCCATTCGCACTCATGGCTTCGCGCCAACGGACACGTGCCCTTGATGACGGTTGCCGACAGTTCACAGGCCCACACCCTCTACGCCACCCATCACCGGTGGCTGTACGAGTTGCTGCGCCGGCGCCTGAGCAATGCGTTCGATGCCGCCGACCTGGCCCACGACACCTTCCTGCGGGTGCTCAAGCGCCCCCAGGCGTTCAATGGCGAAGTGCACGAGCGCTCGTACCTGGCCACCATCGCCCGGGGGCTGTGCATCGACCACTGGCG
The DNA here is from genome assembly GCF_059862525.1 of Pseudomonas sp. MF08875. Taxonomy (NCBI): domain Bacteria; kingdom Pseudomonadati; phylum Pseudomonadota; class Gammaproteobacteria; order Pseudomonadales; family Pseudomonadaceae; genus Pseudomonas; species Pseudomonas sp. MF08875. The sequence goes on along the minus strand of NZ_JCBCUW010000004.1, from coordinate 16,591 downwards.
CCGGCGGCAGCTGGAACAGGCCTGGCTCCAGGCCCTGGCCCTGCAGCCGCCGGCCCTGCAACCGTCGCCGGAACAACGGGCGATCATCGTCGAAACCCTGCACGAGGTGGACGCCATGCTCCAGCGCCTGCCCCAGCGGGTCAGCGATGCCTTCGTGCTGGCCCAGTTGCACGGCATGCCCTACCGGGACATCGCCAGCACCCTTGGCGTATCCGAGCGCATGGTCAAGAAGTACCTGGCCCAGGCGCTGATGCACTGCGCCATCCTCGAGGCCGAACTCGACGGCCTGCTGATCGAGTAAGCCCCACGTGCCCGCCGCCCCCTTGAAAAAACTCAGCCACGCCAGCCTGCAAGAAGCCGCCCAGTGGTACGTGCAACTGCATGACCACGGCGCCAGCGACCAGCAGCGCCAGCATTGGCAGGCCTGGCTCGCGGCCAGTGGCGAACACCAGGACGCCTGGCGCTACGTCGAGCGTGTCAGCCAGCGCTTCGCGCCCCTGCAAGGCGATGCTGGGCAACAGGCCGCCAGCCACGCCCTGCGCAGTTCCCCCCGTGGCAGTACACGGCGCCAGGCCCTGAGCAGCCTGTTGGTGCTCGGCGGTGCCAGCCTGCTGGGCTGGAGCGCTTGGCGCGCAGGCCTGCCCGACAGCCTGCAACGCCTGAGCGCCGACCTCGCCACCGGCACCGGGCAAACCCGCGAAACCGTTCTGAGTGACGGCAGCCGCATCTGGCTCAACGCCCTCAGTGCCCTGGATGTGCGCTTTAGCCCAGCGCAGCGCCTGCTGCGCCTGCACCTGGGGGAAGTGTTGATCGATACCGCCAAAGACCCGCTACGGCCGTTTCTGGTGCACACCGAACACGGCCAACTGCGCGCCCTCGGCACCCGCTTCAGCGTGCGCCAGGAGCAGGGCCGCACCCTGCTCAACGTCTTCGCTGGGGCGGTAGAGGTGCGCACCGCCCGAGGCCAGGTGCAGGTGATCGACAGCGGCCAGCAAGTGGCCTTCGACGCCAACGGCCTGCACCCGCAATCCGCCGCCACCCCGGCCCGCGAAGCCTGGCGCCATGGCGTGCTGCTGGCCGACAACCTGCCCCTGGGCCAGTTGCTGGCCGAATTGAGCCGCTACCGCCCCGGCCACCTGGGGTGCGACCCGGCCGTGGCGGCGATGCCGGTGATGGGCTCCTTTCCCCTGCGCGACACCGACCTGGCCCTGGCCCTGCTGCAAGCGGCGTTGCCGATCCAGGTCGAAACCACCCTGCCCTGGTGGGTCAGCGTCGGCCCCAAACGGGGCTGATGGATTTTTTCAATCTGCGGTTCCCTTTTTGGTTGTTCGTTCGGTTAACCCCACAGACGCACTTCAATTGCCGATCGAACCGATCCAAAGGGAACTCCATGTCGCCACGTTTTCGTTTTGCCCTGCGCCCGCTTGCGCTGGCCATCCCTGCCGCCCTGCTGAGCCTGTCGCCGGTGTTCAGCGCCCACGCCCAGGCTGCCAGCGAACAGGCGAGCACCCCAGCCCGCCAATACGCCATCGCCCCCGGCTCGCTGGTCAGCGTGCTGAACAGCTTCGCCGAGCAAAGCGGTATCTTCATCGCCGGCCACAATGACCTGGCCAGCGACAAGCGCAGCCCCGGCCTCAACGGCCGCTACACCCCGTCAGAAGCCCTGCAACGCCTGCTCCAGGGCAGCGGCCTGCAAGCCCAGCCCCAAGCCAACGGCGGCTACGTGCTGCAACGCGCGCCGCACAGCGGTGGCCCGCTGGAACTGGGCGCCACCACTATCTCCGGGCAAGGCCTGGGCGCCACCACCGAAGACACCCACGCCTACACCACCGCCAGCATGTCCTCGGCCACCGGCCTGGCCCTGTCGATCCGCGAAACACCGCAAACCGTCACCGTTATCACCCGCCAGCAGATGGAGGACCAAGGCAGCACCAGCATCGCCGACACCCTGCGCCGCGCCCCCGGCATCAGCGTGCAGAACTACGACAGCGAACGCTGGGAGTTCTCCACCCGCGGCATGCCCATCACCAATTTCCAGTACGACGGCGTCAACTCCACCTATGACGGCGTGTACGACTACGGCACCACCAGCACCGACATGGCGATCTTCGACCGCGTCGAAGTGACCAAGGGCGCCACCGGCCTGATGACCGGCGCCGGCGACCCCTCGGCCACGGTCAACATGATCCGCAAGCGCCCGACCCGCGACTTCAAGGCCTCGATCACCGGCACCACCGGTTCCTGGGACAACTACCGGGGCGAAGGCGATATCTCCGGCCCGCTGACCGACAGCGGCAACGTGCGCGGGCGCTTCGTCGGTGTGTACCAGGACCGCAGCGGCTACATCGACAACTACCAAAACACCAAGGACATCGCCTACGGCATCCTTGAAGCCGACCTGACCCCCGACACCCTGCTCACCCTGGGTTTCGACCAGCAGAACACCCGCTCACGCGGCGCCTCCTGGACCGGGTTCCCGATGTACAACAGCGACGGCTCGCGCACCCACTTCTCGCGCTCCTTCAACCCGGCCACCGACTGGAGCCGCCGCGACTTCAAGAACCAGACCGCGTTCGCCTCCCTGGAGCAAAAACTGGCCAACGACTGGTCCCTTAAGGTCAGTGTCGATCGCAAACAACGCGAGCACGACACCCTGCTCGGCTCTGCCAGCGGCGGCAACCCGGACCCGGTCACCGGCGACGGCATGTTCATGTACATGGGCAAATACAAGGGCGAGGAGGTGCAGAACAACCTCGACGTCAAACTCGACGGCCCCTTCAGCCTGCTGGGCCGCGAGCATCAGTTGATGGTGGGGTTCACCGCCCTCAATTCGCGCCAGGATGTGCCCTCCTATGGCTCGGTGTACCCGATGGTCGGCGGCAGCATCAACGACTGGCACGGTGAATACCCCAAGCCATACATCCCACGCTCCGGCGACGTCGATATCGTCGAGCGCCAGACCGGCGCCTACCTGGCCACGCGCCTCAAGCCCACCGATGATTTGTCGGTGATCCTCGGCACCCGGGTCAGCAACTTCAAGGGCTCGGACCATACCCGCTTCGACGACCCGGCCAAGGTCGACACCCGCACCGGCTACCACCAGACCAGCGTCATCACCCCCTACGCCGGTGTGGTCTACGACCTCAACGATACCTACTCGGTGTACGGCAGCTACACCAACATCTTCCAGCCGCAAATGAGCAAGGACGCCGACGGCGGCGTGCTCGACGCAGTCGAGGGCGATGCCTACGAGGCGGGCATCAAGGCCGAATACTTCGACGGCCGGGTCAACGCCAGCTTCGCCGTGTTCCACATCGAACAGGACAACGTCGCCCAACTGGTCAGCGGCTACGACACCGACGCCATCTACAAGGCCGCCAAAGGTGCCACCACCAAGGGCTTCGAGTTTGAAGTGGCCGGCGAAGTGCTGGACGGCTGGAACCTCTCCGCCGGCTACAGCTACGCCCACACCCGCGACGCCAAAGGCGACTACGTGTACGGCTCGGTGCTGCAAACCACCGCCCCCGAGCAGTTGGTGCGGGTGTTCAGCACCTATCGCCTGCCCGGCGCCTGGGACAAGCTCACCGTGGGCGGCGGCGTGAACTGGCAGAGCGAGTTCTTCGGCAACGTGTTCCAACCCAACCCCAGCGATACCGTCAACTTCGGCCAGTACACCAAGATCACCCAGGACAGCTACTACCTGGCCGACCTGATGGCACGCTACCGCTTCAACGAGCACCTGAGCACCACCCTCAACGTGAAAAACCTGTTCGACCAGAAGTACTACACCGGCATGGGCAACTTCGGCACCGGGTTCTACGGCGACCCGCGCAGCCTGCAACTGACCACCAAGTGGGACTTCTGATCTAGGCCCCCGTAGGCGCCTGGCTTGCCAGCGATAGCGGTCTTGCGGCCGTCATCGCGGGCGGGCCGGCTCCCACAGAGGCCGAGTGCCGCAGGGCCGGCTCGACGGGGTGTGGGTGGCGCCGGCGGGGTATCCCTCGCTATTTACCCGCGCCACAAGCCCGCACAAGGCCTAAACTGCCAGCCTGCCTTGCCCTTGGAGCGCCCACCCATGCCCCGCATTCGTTTGCACAACCGCGACCAGGCCCCGCGTTTCTGGCGCGACCCGGCGTTGGCGTTCATCCAGGCCCGCGGCATCACCGATGGCCGCCAGGCCTGCTACGCCCGCCATTCCCATGCACACTTCTCCATCGGCGCGATCACCGCCGGGCACAGCACTTACCTTCATGAACACCAGCAATTTCGGGTCAGTGCCGGCACGGTGGTGCTGATGAACCCGGGCGAGGTGCACGCCTGCAACCCGGTCAACGACCAGCCCTGGTCGTACCGCATGCTCTACGTTGACACCCAGTGGCTCGCCGCCCTGCAGCAGCGGTTGGGGTTCAGCCGCGACGGCGCCTTCCAGCCTTTCGCCGTGACCCACAGCGAGGACGCCAGCGTGTATGCCGGGCTCAACGCGCTGTACGACTCCCTGCTGGACGAACACCTGAGCAGCACGCAAAAACAGGACGCCGCACACACCTTCTTCACAGCCCTGCATCAACGCCTGGCCACGGCCCAAGCCCCGCTGACGGCGCAGGACAACCACCTGGCGCAGGTCGCCGACTACATCCGCGCGCACTGCCAGCACGCCTTGAAACTGGACGACCTCTGCGCCCTGAGTGGGCTTTCCAGTTCCTACCTGATCCGCCGCTTCAAGCAGCGCTACGCCATGACGCCCCACGCCTTCCTGATTAACTGCCGCATCCAGCGCGCCGAAGAACAACTGCGCAACGGCCACGCCATCGCCGAGGTGGCCCTGGCGGCCGGGTTCGCCGACCAGGCGCATTTTCAGCGAGCCTTCAAGCAACACCTGGCGGCGACGCCGGGGCAGTACCGCAGCTGATTCAACCCAGCAGCAAGTACAAGGCACAGGCCACCAGCAGCAACGCCATGGTCCGGTTGAACAGGCGCATGCCCCTCGGGTTGTTCAGGTAACGGCGCAGGAAGGTGCCGGCGTAGGCCCAGCACGCCACCGACAGGTAGCACACCACCAGGTAGATCAGGGCAAAGTGCCAGACCAGCGCGGTTTCGCCATTGGCCACAAAAGCCCCCATCCCCGCCACACACGCGAGCCAGGCCTTGGGGTTGAGCCATTGCATCAGCGCGCCATACGCCATGGACGGCGCCCGGTTGGCCTCTTTGGCACTGATCTGGCCGTCATCCATCGCCAACTTGAAGGCCAGGTACAGCAAAAACGCCACCCCGGCCCACTCCACCGCACGGGTCAAAAAAGGCCACAGGCTCAGCACTTCATGCAGGCCCAGGCCCATCAGCACCAAGAGCAGGACAAACCCCAAGGTCGCCCCGGTGACGTGGCGCAGGCTGGCGCCAAAGCCGAAGCGGGCACCGCAGCTCAGGGCGACGATATTCACCGGCCCAGGGGTGATGGAAGAAGCCAGCGCAAACGCGGCCATGGACAGGGTCAAACTCATTGCAGGCACTCTTATTGTGTTGAAAGAGGGGCCGAGCCTAAGGGCGCACCTACAGGGCGTATTGAAGAAAATGCGTCTAGCCCGCGGGCCTCGCGGTTTGGCTGAAAAAAAACCTGCAATTTCTCGGCAAAACTACATACAAACCCCAATGATCCCGCCACAATCAGGCACTTTCGAGCCAAGTGGTCTCAAATAGCCACCACCGGTCGAAGCAGCTGTACTCACGCCCCCAGGGGCACACGCAAGACGGACACGTGAGTTTGCCTAGGGACGGGAATGGGATGCTTCGACACTCCAGCTGTATGCGCGCCGTGGTCACTCAACCACCCGCCCTTGCCTACCGGCCACCCTGGCCCAATCCGCTTTTGCAGCAAGCCCGACACGCCTTAACAACAATTAAAAAACTCTGTACTGGAGAACGTATGTTGCGTCCTGCCAACGTGGTAGCCGCTCGCGCGGCCTCGGCATTCCTGAGCCTTTTTTCACTCAAGCAACGCCCGCGAGCCACAAGCCGCAAGGGCTTGGCGCACCTGTTCGCCTGGCTGAGCCTGGCGCTGCTGGCCCTGGTGGCAAGCCCGGCGCTGGCCGGCCCCAGCACGCTGTGCCCCGATCAGTACATTACGGTGGCCTCGGGCGAGTCGAAGGAAGTCGACTTGACGTACTGCAATGGCGATGGCTTTGGCTTGATCGATAACAACGCGCAGGCCTCCCACGGCAAGATCACCGGCCTTATCAACAACGGCGACAACAAGGCGCTCTATACCAACTATGGCGACGGCGCCACCTCCGACTTCTTCATCTTGTTCGACGAACTCAGTGGCGAAGTCAGGGTTTTCGTTACCATTCTGCCCGCCACTTCGTCCATGACGATAACCCCGTCCAGCCTGCCCACGCCGGCGATCAGCGCAGCTTTTTCCACCACCCTGGCCACCAGCGGGGGCGTTGCGCCCTATACCTATGCCATCACCGCAGGCGCCTTGCCCGCCGGTTTGAGCTTGAACACCGCGAGCGGCACAATCTCCGGCACCCCCGTTGCCACAGGGTCCTTCAGTTTCAGCATCAGAGTGACCGACTCGACCCCCGCCACACCGCAGACCTTGACCCAGGCCTATTCCTTCACGATCAACCACCCCACGGTGCTGGTCACGGTCGATACCCCACCAGCGGCGGGATTGTCGACCCCCTACAACCATCAGTTCAGCGCCACGGGCGGCACCGCGCCTTACACCTTCAACGTTCAATCCGGCTCCCTTCCACCGGGCCTTTCAATGTCGCCTAGCGGCCAGTTGTCCGGCACACCGAGCACCCTGGGGAACTACAGCTTTTCCCTCAGAGCCCTGGACAGCAGCGGCGGCCTCGGGCCGTATGCCGGGGCCCAGAACTTCAGCGTGCAGGTCAATGCGGGCTCCGCACCGGTTGCCGGGGCGTCCAGCGTCACGGTCGCAGCAAACAGCACGGCCAACCCGATCACTCTCAACCTCTCCGGTGGCGGCCCCACCAGCGTGGCCGTGGCCTCGGCGGCCAGCCATGGCACGGTAACGGCCAGCGGCACCAGCATTACCTACACCCCCACCGCAGGCTATTCCGGCCCCGACAGCTTTACCTATACGGCCACCAACACCTTCGGCACGTCCAGCCCCGCCACCGTGACCATTACCGTCAGTGCCTCCGTGCCTGGGACCCCGACCATCGGCACCGCCACCGCAGGCAACGCAAGCGCTTCGGTGGGCTTCACGCCCCCCGCCAGCAACGGGGGTAGCCCGATCACCGGCTATACCGTCACCTCCAACTCAGGCGCCTTCGCAACCGGCACGGCCAGCCCCATCACCGTCACCGGCCTGAGCAATGGCACGGCCTACACCTTTACCGTCACCGCCACCAACGCGATGGGCACCGGCGCTGCGTCGGCAGCGTCCAACAGCGTCACGCCAGTGGCACCGCCGGTTGTGACCGGCCTGTCCCCCACCAGCGGACCGACAGCCGGCGGCACCACGATGATACTCACCGGTACGAACTTCAGCGGCACTACGGCAGTCACCTTTGGCGCCACTGCGGCTACCGGATTTACGGTTAATAGTGCGACTCAAATCACGGCGACTGCCCCGGCGGGAACCGGCACGGTCGATGTGCGCGTCACCACCGCGGGCGGCACCAGCGCCACCAGTGCCGCAGACCAGTTCACCTATGTGAATGCGCCGACAGTCAGTGCTGTTTCCCCCAGCAGCGGGCCTAGAACGGGCGGCACTACGGTAGTCCTCACCGGCACTAACTTCGCCGGTACTACGGCGGTGACCTTCGGCGCCACCGCGGCTACCGGGTTTACGGTTAATAGCGCTACCCAAATCACCGCCACCGCCCCGGCAGGAACCGGCACGGTCGATGTGCGCGTCACCACCACCGGTGGCACCAGCGCCACCAGTGCGGCGGATCAATTCACCTACGTGGCCGCGCCGACGGTCAGTGCTATTTCCCCCAGCAGTGGCCCTGCAACGGGCGGCACCACGGTAACGCTGACCGGCACCAATTTCAGCGGCACTACGGCAGTCACCTTTGGCGCCACTGCGGCTACCGGATTTACGGTTAATAGTGCGACTCAAATCACCGCCACCGCGCCGGCCGGCACCGGCACGGTAGACGTGCGCGTCACCACTACCGGTGGCACCAGTGCTACCAGCGCGGCGGATCAGTTCACTTATGTGGGGGCACCGACGGTCAGCGCTATTTCCCCCAGCAGTGGCCCTGCAACGGGCGGCACCACGGTGACCCTCACCGGTACCAACTTCGCCGGTACTACGGCAGTCACCTTCGGCGCCACCGCCGCTACCGGCTTCACAGTCAACAGCGCTACCCAAATCACGGCCACCGCCCCGGCAGGAACGGGCACGGTCGACGTGCGCGTCACCACCACGGGCGGCACCAGCGCCACCAGTGCGGCGGATCAGTTCACCTACGTCACCGCGCCAACGCTGACATCCATTAGCCCCAGCAGTGGCCCCGCAACAGGCGGCACCACGGTAACGCTGACCGGCACCAATTTCAGCGGCACCACGGCGGTCACCTTCGGTGCCACTGCGGCCACGGGGTTCACGGTCAATAGCGCGACTCAAATCACCGCCACCGCGCCAGCAGGAGCGGGCACGGTCGACGTGCGCGTCACCACCACCGGTGGCACCAGTGCTACCAGCGCGGCGGATCAGTTCACTTATGTGGGGGCGCCGACGGTCAGCAGCATTTCCCCGAGCAGTGGCCCCGCAACAGGCGGCACCACGGTAACGCTGACCGGCACCAACTTCAGTGGCACTACGGCTGTCACTTTCGGCGCCACTGCGGCCACGGGGTTCACGGTCAATAGCGCGACTCAAATCACCGCCACAGCGCCAGCAGGAACCGGCACAGTAGACGTGCGCGTCACCACCACGGGCGGCACCAGTGCTACCAGTGCGGCAGATCAGTTCACCTATGTGGGGGCACCGACCGTCAGCGGCATTTCCCCGAGCAGTGGCCCCGCAACAGGCGGCACCACGGTAACGCTGAACGGCACCAACTTCAGCGGCACCACGGCGGTGACCTTCGGCGCCACCGCCGCTACCGGCTTCACAGTCAACAGCGCGACTCAAATCACCGCCACAGCGCCAGCAGGAGCGGGCACGGTCGACGTGCGCGTCACCACTACCGGTGGCACCAGTGCTACCAGCGCGGCGGATCGTTTCACCTATGTGGGAGCACCGACGGTCAGCAGCATTTCCCCCAGCAGCGGCCCTGCAACGGGCGGCACCACGGTGACCCTCAGCGGCACCAACTTCGCCGGGACTACGGCAGTCACCTTCGGTGCCACGGCCGCTACGGGGTTCACGGTCAACAACGCCACGCAAATCACCGCCACCGCCCCGGCCGGAACGGGCACGGTCGATGTGCGCGTGACCAGCCTAGGTGGCACCAGCGCCACCAGTGCGGCAGACCAGTTCACCTACGTCACCGCGCCAACGCTGACGTCCATCAGCCCCAACAGCGGCCCCACGGCGGGCGGCACTTCGGTGACCGTCAACGGCAGCGGCTTCACGGGTGCCACAGCGGTCAGCTTTGGGGGCAATAGCGCGTCGGCCTTCACGGTCAACAGCGCTTCGCAGATCACCGCGACCGCCCCGGCGGGCTCGGGCACGGTGGATGTGCGCGTGACTACCACCGGCGGCACCACGGCCACCAGTGCGGCAGACCAGTTCACCTATGCCAACGCGCCGACGATCGCCTCCCTTGCCCCCGCTGTCGGCCCCACCACGGGCGGCACGGTGGTAACCCTCAGCGGCGGCGGTTTCACGGGCGCCACGGCGGTGAATTTCGGTGGCAATAGCGCGTCGGCCTTCACGGTCAACAGCGCCAGCCAGATCACTGCCACCGCACCGGCCGGTACCGGCACGGTGGATGTGCGGGTGACCACGCCGGGCGGTAGCAGTGCCCCGGCGCAATTCACTTACATCAATGTCGCCGTCGGCCCGGTGAGCGCCACTGTCGCCTATGGCAGCAGCGCCAACCCGATCGCCTTGAACCTGGGCAGCTTCGTGCCGACCTCGGTGACCGTGGCCAGCGCCGCCGCCCATGGCACGGCCACGGCCAGCGGCACGGGCATCAGCTACACGCCAACGCCGGGCTACGCCGGCACTGACACATTCACCTACACCGCCACCAATGCGGCGGGCACCTCTGCACCGGCCACCGTCAGCATCACGGTGACTGCACCCGTGCAAACCACCACCGCCTCGGGTGGCTGGTCCACCGGCGGCGGCCAGGCCTATAGCCAGACCCTGACCTGGCACGGTGGCGCGGCGCCCTATTCCGCGTTCAACGTCAGCGGCCTGCCAGCGGGGTTGAGCATGACGACCACTACCGCCACCAGCCTGACGATTGCCGGTACACCGACCCAAACAGGTACGTTCACCGTCACCGCCACGGCCACCGACAGCAGCACCGGCAGCGGCCCGTTCGCGGCGCCCGCGACCTTCACCTTGACCGTCGGCGCCGCACCACCGCTCACCCTCACACCGGGCGCATCGACGCTCAACGCGACCCACGGCAGTGCCTTCACGCAAGCGTTCTCGGTCAGCGGCGGTATCGCGCCTTACACCCTGGCCCAGGGCGGCAACCTGCCCGCCGGTGTGAGCTGGAATGGGGCGACGGCGACGCTGTCGGGCACCCCGAGCCAAAGCGGCAGTTTCGCGATCACCCTCACCGCCACCGATGGCAGCACCGGCACACCCGGTACGGTCACGCAGCACTACACCCTGCAAGTGGCCGATGAAACCCCGGTGGCGCCGTCGCAAGCGGCCAACAGCGCCGGCCCGGGGCAACCGGTGGAGGTGGATTTGACCAACAACGCCAGCGGCGGCCCGTTCATCGCCGCCAACCTGCTGACCTCAGTACCGGCGAGCGTGGGCCGTGCGTCCATCCATGAAGCGGGCGCTGGCGCGGCCAACCTGCGTGCCGCACCGGCCCGCGTGGCGGGCAAGCGCTTCGTTCTGCGTTTTGTGCCCAACCCGGACGCCAGCGGCGTGGTGAACCTGAGCTACACCCTGAGCAACGCCAGCCTCACCTCCAGCCCAGGGCTCATCAGCATCAGCCTGAGCGCGCGCAGCGATCCGTCCAAGGATGCCGAGGTGCAAGGTTTGCTCAACGCCCAGGCCAACAGCAGCCGACGCTTCGCCAGTGGCCAGATCAACAACTTCCAGCAACGCCTGGAGGCCCTGCACAGCGGCAATGTCAGCCCGTTCAGCAACGGCTTCACCTTGTCGACAGCCAGCCTAAAGCGCCAACGGCTGAACGATGACCCCACCGGCATCGAACAGTGGCTGCAGATCAAAAACGCCAAGATGCAGGCTGAGCCGTCCCTGCGCACCACCCCGTCGAGCGAGCAGATGCCGGCCCTGGGCAACCAGCCCGGTGACGCGCCCACCTCGCCCCTGGCGTTCTGGACCAGCGGCACTATTAGCATCGGTGACGACGCCAAGCGCTCTGCCGACAAGGAGCAGAAGTTCGTCACCTCCGGCCTGTCCGTGGGGGCCGACTACCGCTGGGCGCCCAACCTGACCCTGGGCGTAGGCCTGGGCTATGGCCACGACAAAACCGATATCGGCGACAACGGCAGCCGCAGCCAGGCCGACAGCTACAGCGTGGCGGTGTATGGCAGCTATCGGCCGATCGAAAGCATCTACCTGGATGGGGTGCTGGGCTACCAGCGCCTGAGCTTCGACAACCGCCGCTATGTCACCGACAACGCCGGGGTGGTCAATGGCAAGCGCGACGGTAACCAGACCTTCGCTTCCTTGACGGCCGGCTATGAGTACCGCGAAGCACAATGGCTGCTCTCGCCTTACGCGCGCCTGGACTTGGCCGATGGCAAGTTGGACCGTTACCGCGAGCGCGGCGACGATATTTTCGCCCTCAGCTACGACGAGCAAAAGGTGAAAACCACCAGCACCAGCCTGGGCCTGCGCAGCCAGTACGCCACCAGCACTGCCCTGGGTGAAGTCACGCCAAGCCTGCGCCTGGAGTACCAGCACGACTTCCAGGGTGCCGGCGATGCCTCGATGCGCTATGCCGAAAACGGCAGCACGCTGTACCGCGTCAGCCTCGCGCCCCTGAGCCAGGATCGCGGCATGCTCGGCCTGGGCCTTGGCTTGCTCACGGAGTCGGACTGGACCCTGCGCATGGAGTACCAGTTCACCCTCGGCTCCGGCGCGCAGCAGACCCAATCAATGCTGTTCAACCTGGGCAAACCCTTCTAGGCCCGGCGAACGAGCACAAAAAAGCCTCGCAGATGCGAGGCTTTTTTGTTCATGCCCAGCGCTTACCAGTTGTAGCGAACGCCGACGTTGGCACCCCATGGCTGCTTGATCTTGTCGCCCTGGCTGAAGTCGAAATCGGCATGCACTTGCCACTTGTCCGACAGAGACATGGCAACACCGGTGCCCACTTCGAAGCGCGAACCCGACAGGTCGTTGTTGAACTGGTTGTCGTTGACCTGCACGTGGTTGTTCTTGGCGAACTCCTGCACCACTGCACCGCGAATGTAAGGCTGCACCACCTTGCCATCGCTGAGCTCGAAGTTACGGCCCGCGGTCACACCCAGCTTGCCCAGCAGGGAGCGGGTGTCGCCGCCTTCGGCTTTCATGCCGTTGTCCAGGTCGTAGTCCTTGCCCTTGATGACCACGGCCGAGAGTTTGGCGAAGGGTTCGACGAAGTAGTTGTCTTCAAGCTTGATATGCCGCCCCACTTCCGCCGAGGCGCCGATACCGGTGTTGTTGTAGCTGCCCTTGGTGCGGGCGCCGTCGCTCAGGCCTACTTTCGCCTCGTTGTCGAAACGGTTGAGTTTGACCACGCCATCGAAGTAGTAACCGCTGGCGTCGTCCATCCAGGTGGCGTAGGTGCCCAGGTAGTAGCTTTTCACCGTACCGGAAGTGCCGTGGGCCACGTCGATGTCCGAGTTGCTATGGCCGGCCAGCACACCCACCAACCAGTTGCCGTCGCCATAAGGCAGCGCAGTGTCGGCACCGATGGAGAAGCCTTGCTGGGTCTGCTTATAGGCCACGCCCGATTGCGCGTCGACGTCCTGCTTGCTGCCATAGCCACGGGCCCACAGGCCAGCGGCGGCGCCGTTGAAGCGCAACTCGCCCATGCGGCTGCGCAAGGTGCTCAACTCGCCGTACCACACGGTCGGCGCGGTGTTGAACAGGGCCAGTACGGAACGGGTACCGGGGCTGATTTCCTTAGTGGTGGGGTCCAGGTACCAGTCGGTAGCGCCGCTATTGCTGGCGTTGGCCAACTCGTAGGACCAGGTGCCCACATCCACACGGCCGCCCACCAGGGAGAACTGCGCGTCACCGGCCGCCGTATGCACGACATGCAGCTTTTGCGGGTCTAGCGCGTCAGTCCCCGAAGCGTTGACCAACAGGCCATGGTTACCAGTGGCCTCACCCGTGACATTGAGGAAATCCCGCTCACCGGTGCCGAAGTCAGCCTTGATCGCGAAAGTGCCTTCACCGGACAGTGAACCGGTGTTCAGTTGGTAGTAAGTCTTGGCCGCGTTCTTGGTCGCCGCAGGTGCGCCAAAGGTCACGGTGCCACCATCCATGGTCAACGCACCTACGGTGTCGTTGCCGGTCAGGGTCCAGTTCGACTGGCCGTTGACGGCCACGGTGCTGACCTTGTCCAGGCGCCCGGTGAACTGTGAGTGATCGTTCAGGGCCACAGTGGCGGTGCTGCCGTCTTCCACCAGCACATCGCCAGTCATCTGGCCCTGGTTGAAGGTCAGGTTGGCGGTGCTGTTGCCGGTCAGTTGCACATTGCCTTCGAGGTGGCTGTTGGCGACGTTCATGGCCGCGGTGGAGGCTTCGCGCACTTCCAGCAGGTTGCCGTTGCTGCTAATCAGGGTCGAGTTGTTGTAGACATCGATGGTGCCCTTGCCACCAAAAGACACGTCGATTGCCGGGCCGGCGACGCCCTCTACGCTGGAGTTATCCAATACCAAGTAAGCGTCGAGGCCCAGCCCTTCGGTATCCGACTCCAAGCGCGCACCTGCGAGCGTGCCGCGAATCTGGCTGCCTACCGCTTCGATCTTGCCGCCGTAGAAACTCAGCCCGACACCGAACTCACCTGTGCCGCTGATCTTGCTATCGACCAGCTTGGCTTCACTGGCACCCCCAACTTCAACGCCGGCCCAGACACCGGTAATTTCGCTATTGGTAATCACCCCCTTCGCACCTGCCGGGGAAGCGGGATTGTAGATAAACCCCAGGCCAGCGAAATCACCGTTGAACACGGCATTGGCGATAGTGGCAGTACTGTTATTGATTTCCAGCGCCGAGTGGCCATTCCTCCCGGTAAAGGTTCCGCTCGTCACATTAATAGCGGAGTTGTTGGTGACGGTAGTCTCAAAAACCGTGCCGCCATGCACATTCAATTGGCCGCCATTGATGACGTGGTAAGGGGCTGCAGGGGTGGCCGCATCAACGGTCTTGGTTCGGCCATCGATGATTTCCGGCGGGAGCTCGGCGTGGGCCAAAGGGCTAAGCAACAATACTGGGGAAAAAGACAGCAGCCCGATGGCGCGGGCCAGCGGCAACATAGGACAGGTAAAAGAGGTGACTGACATAGTGAATTACCTTTCGCGGTTCAATGAATACACTTATCTCCGATCAGACGACTCGGAGTCGGCGGCGGAGAATACGCGGAACAAAACACTTCGAATGTAGGAAAAATCCACTACGAGCGACAGAAAACACCCAGAGATACAAAAAATCAGGATCATTCCCATAACAGCCAACTGCAACGGAGTACAGTCCGTATTCCTGCCTTCCAACATTGCGCAGCGCCATGACGCGCTACCTCTACATCCCACTTCATCCACAAACGGCAAAAAACCACGAAAGGTATTTGCCCTTCGTGGCCTTGATTAAAAACACCTAATCCTTTCCCTTTATTTGCATGTATTAATAGAGCCCGGAGCAAAACATGCCTTTCCGTCAGCCCAAACCATTACCACCTCGGTTTCAAACTTATCAGACATCTCAACCCGGCCGTTTATCATCACCGAATAACTAACAGTTGCCTGGCCGTCGTGGGTTTCTTCAAATGCAGCGGCGTAGGGAATGAATAAATCAAAGCCGTCGCGGGCCTCCGCCTGCGTTATCTGACGAGGCACAGTAAACGGCAAAGAAGGACGCGGTACGTAATTACCCGAATCATTATCCCACCTTCTACCTTCATACTTGAACGTTAACATATCCCCCGCTTTGAGTTCCGTACTACCTGGAACACTCACTTTCATACCGTACCCCCCCGCTCCCGGCATAAGTTCCAGCTCACAGCAGGTGACAAACCAAACACCGAAATCATTATCAAAAGTGGCACGCGCAAACTTAGGAACGGGAAGAGCAACCACATTAATATAAACATCCACGTTCTGTACAAGCGAAGGATTAAAGTTATCCCCTGTATTCGGGTGGGTAATACGGTACTGAACCTTGACCTCTGGGTCATTGCCCGTTGCCTCTACGAGATCCCAATCTATAAGAAAATTAAGGGCCGTTTCATTGCCAAGCATATGGAGAACCCCACGCCCCAACCCCGGCACCGGTATGTTATTCCAATACAATTGCACCACATCACCGGCTTTAACGCCGGTATAAATAGGAGCCGTCGCTGTCACATCCTGGCCGCGGTCGATATTGATAATTTCATTTTCTACCGTAGATGCACCCCCCCTGACGATAACCGCAGGCAGTTCTGGATTGCCGATTCCTGGGTCGATGGGAATGTTCGGCTCATCTGGAGATTCCGGACCCGGCTTACGTAAATCAACAGCAACCGACGTCTTCTGAGGGGCAGGATACGAGTTAAACCGGCGCACAATGTAATAGCTCACCTCCGAAGTTTTCGGCCCTAATCCTGTACTCGCAACCGCTGAAAACGGCACCTCGACAATAACAGGAAAAGCAGTAATTAATTGAGGCACCTGTAGCAGGTTATCCCATGTAACCATGAGTTCATCAACACCAAACATTGGGTTATCATAAGTTTCAAGCACGACACTCACATGGGTATTGGCATCAATATAATTGACTGATCCATCATCGGCTTCCGGTATCCGCAACGGCGGGAGATTTTCCGGAATAGGGTTAATCTGGATTTGAAGATGCGAAGGATCCGAAAAAGGCCCTTCATTTCCAACACGGTCACGCCATTGATAATAAAGAATTCTTGAACCTTCGTCGTGGCTATAGATGTCACCACGGTGCAACTTGAATTCCACCTCCTGATCTCCGACCCCACCGATAAAAACCTCTCGAATAAAGGTCCCTGGAATACTGCTGCCGTAGAACACTTTAATACTGTCACCACTTCTTTTATCAGTCGGCAAATCCACTTTGAAGGTAAATTCCTCTTGCGCCTCCAGCAAGCTCTTATTAATAACCCCGGCGGCGGCGAAAACTGAGTGCAACACCTGACCTTTCCGGTACGGTGCTGTCCCTATGTCTTATTCCGAACTCAGCGTTGAAGAGCGCGCCACCATTCAAATCGGTCATGCCCAAGGTTTCAGCCTG